>NZ_JBSFLZ010000015.1:0-79903 GCF_053599315.1 Saccharopolyspora sp. NPDC000995 | reverse complement strand
CGCAAGCACGGCATCAACGCCTTCGAAGCCATCGCTGCCGCCGTCACAGGAAACCCTTGGGGACCAACGCCTCTCCCAACCACGTGAATAGTTACGTTCATGTTAAACGGGATCGGCGGGACAATTCAGACGGGACAACGGAAAAACTGCCCGTTCGGAGCAAAATTTTCGAGAAATAAGGGGAATTTCGCGCCATCAGAACGAATCCCGACGTCCAGATCCATTTTTCGGCTTCCCTTGAGAGTCTACTAAGGACTCTTTAGCCGTTCGTACCGGTGGATCTTCAATGTCTTCACGGGGCGCCGTCAACATAGTCCTGGACAATCCGGCACGGCCGTTCTCCCACGTCGCCGGTCGGCGACGTTCCGGCACGTCGACGGGGTCGGCAAGCTCGCGACGAATCGCAAAGCCGGCAGCAGGTCCGCAACCCGCACCGCGTCCTCCACGTATCCACATCGGTCAGCCGCGGCAACGCGGCCCCCCGTGCAGGCATGCGGCACGCAGCGTCGCCAAATCTCACGCAGCTGTGTCGGAGCGAGAGGCGGGAACCACGCACAGCAGCTGCGCGTCGGCGGCCGAACGGAAACCAACCACCCCCCAACGCCCGTCTTCGGCCAGACTGAGCGCTGAGTTCGCGCTGTCGAGCAACTCGCACACCACTTCGATCTCCCGCGCCCCGCCGTGCACCACCCGGTGGCGCGCCCCGGGCTCGATCCCCCGCGTCGGAGGAAGGAACGCACCAAGCAGCACGACCTCGTACCCGCGGTCGGCTACTGCGGCGGCGGATTCGATGGAACCGACCCCACCGGTTACCAGAATTCGCCCGCCCGAAGGCAAGGGCCATCGGCACCGGCCGGAGGACTTGCGGCCGGTGGCGCATGCGGGGGTGGGCGGCGTCGAATGGGAAGTATGAACTCGCTACCGATCCCACGGCTGCGCGCCGCCGTGGTCGGCCTGCTCGCCACAGGCGCCGCGCTCGGCGCGGGACACCTCGCGGCAGGCCTGGCCGACAGCCCGGCACCGTTCGTGGCGGTGGGCGGCGCGTTCGTCGACCTGACGCCGGAGCCGGTGAAGGAACTCGCAATCTCGCTGTTCGGCACCGCCGACAAGCTGGCGCTGCAGACCGGAATGGTAGTCGTGATCGCGCTGCTGGCAGCGCTCGCGGGACTACTTTCCCGGCGGCGCTGGTGGCCAGGAGCGATCGTGATCGGCCTGTTCGGGCTCGTCGGAGTGGCAGCCGCGATGTCCCGCCCCAGGGACGGTGTGGCGGCAGCGCTGACGTCATTGGTGGTCGGTCTCGTCGTGTTCCGGTTGCTACACCACACCGCGGAGATGGCGAGTGAAGCCCCGGCCGAGGTGGACGTGGGCCGCCGACGGTTCCTGATCACCTCGTCCCTGGTGGTGCTCAGCGCGGGAGCGGCCGGAATCGTCGGCGGGTTCCTGCAACGGGGCGCGGGCGTGATCTCTTCGCAGCTCGCGGCAGCCGCCCGCATCCCGAAGGTCCTGGTGCCGCCCATCCCGCCCGGCGCCGACTTCGTCGCCTCAGGCACACCGACGTTCCTGACCTCCAGCCGGGACTTCTACCGGGTCGACACCGCGCTGGTGGTGCCGCAGGTCCGCGCCGAGGACTGGCGGCTCCGGTTGCACGGCATGGTGCGGCGGGAACTGGTGCTGAGCTACGACGAACTGCTACAGCGCCGCGTCGAAGCCCGCACTATCACGATCACCTGCGTGTCCAACGAGGTCGGAGGCGGGCTGATCTCCACGGCCACGTTCGTCGGAGTGCCGGTGCGCGACCTCCTGCTGGAGGCCGGAGTCCGGCCAGGCGCTCAGCAACTGTTCACCACCAGCGTCGACGGCTACACCGCGGGCACGCCATTGGACGCGCTGCTCGAACCGGACCGGGGTTGCCTGCTCGCCGTCAGCATGAACGGCGAGCCGCTGCCCACCGAGCACGGTTTTCCGGTCCGGATGGTCGTTCCCGGGCTGTACGGCTACGTGTCGGCGACCAAGTGGCTGGTCGACGCCGAGGTCACCACCTTCGCCCGGCAGCATTACTGGGAGCGGCGGGGCTGGGCCCGGCAAGCGCCGATCAAAACCGAGTCCCGCATCGACCGCCCCCGGGCGGGAGCGGTCGTGCCCGCCGGGCCGGTCACGATGGCCGGTATCGCCTGGGCTCAGCACACCGGAATCGATCGGGTCGAGGTCCGCGCCGACGGCGGCCGGTGGCAGCCCGCCGAACTCGCCACCGACGTCAGCCGGGACACCTGGCGGATGTGGCGCGCCGCCCTGGACCTCCCGCCCGGTGGTCACGTCGTGGAATGCCGCGCCACCGACCGGACCGGCAGGACGCAGACACCGGAGCGCCGCCCGGTCGTCCCGGACGGCGCAACCGGCTGGCACGCCGTGGAGTTCACCTGCACCAGTTGACCTGCTAACCGAGGAGCTCCCGGTCAGCGCTGCGCCCCACCAATGCTCGACTTGATCCGGCGACCAACAGCGTTCCCAGGTGAGCTTGGCGTAGACGTCGATGTTGCACGAGCCCGTAGATGTCGACGGCAGACTGCACGCGCAAGGCCTGCCGGAGGGTGCCAAGCAGCCAGGCAGAGAACGTCTCGATGCACGCCTGATCGCCGCGTCGACGCCCGTCGATATAGCCCGCCGCCAGTTCGGGCTCGGTGCGTCCCGTCTCGCGCAAAAGCGCGATGGACGGCGAAATCCCAGGAGGTGGTCGGCTCGTTGGCGCCACGAGCTGGAGCTCGTTTCGGGATCCCGGCAGCGCTGAGCGTCCACAAGAGATGGTCAGTCCGCGAGGCCCTCCAGCTCCGCGGCGTTGCACGGCAGGCCCGGCCTCGCGACGTAGACGCGGAACGGCGCGCTGAGGTCCCCGGTGAGCTGCATCAGGCGGCGCAGAGCCCCGACCCCAACCGGCTGATCATCTCGTTGGCCAGCGCGGTCGTTGCGATCTCCCGCCGCAGCGGATGGGCCCGGATCTCGTCGGCGAACTCGGCGCGCAGCGCCGCGGGCAGTTACTCGACGGTCCCGGCCATCCGTGCGAATCCTCCGGCACCGCCGAATCGAACACCATTCGGTGGGACTGGTCCTTACTGTGCGCGCAGCATGGCCGGCTCCGGCCCCACACCACGCCTCACACCACCCGCCGCAGGCAGCAACTCCGCCTCACCAGGCGTCAGCAGCCCAGGCAGTCCAGCACCGCGAGATCGACCCCGGATTCTCATGGACGCTTTCGGGGCTGCACCACCCGCAAACGCCCACGGGCCCAGGTTGTACACGGCGACGAACCCCAAAACGCTAATCCACGTCGGACGGTCCTCGAGGAGAGACCTGGTCCGGACCTGGTCCACCGAATGAATCAACCCCGCTCCGCCGTCCGGTCCGCGCCGCAGGACCGGCGGTCGCGGACACCGGCCCTGCCCCATCGGGAACACGCGAGCGATTAGACCAATCGATTGACGGCCAATGTTGGGATGCATAACCCAAATAGGGGGACAGTCTCCAAACAAGGACATAACGGCACAAGAAGGGTTCTCCCGAAATCCCCCCAAAGGTTCCCAAAGCAATTCCAAAGAATTTTGGTATATACCAAGCAGAGGGCGCCCGGCAGCGCAAAAGACCCGACCATCTACTATTAATGACATCCCGATGCATTGATAAATTGGACAAAAGAAATACGGGAAGCATGGCCGCACAAACTGGTCACCGAGAGCTCTCCCTCTTAACCGAGTGTGAAGTTTCCCATATTTGATCTCGCTGCAAGGCGGCTAATCCGGTCGTAAATTGGGACCCGCGAACCGACACCGAATTCGCCTCATCGTTTCTCCGCGAGATCGGGAGAAGTCACCATGTGCGCAGCACCGATCCGGAACTCCGGCGGAGTTCCCGGACAATTCACCGATGGCCGGACCGGGGGTCAAACCGCGGGCGCGGCCGGTGACGCGCTACTCAGAATCGGCCGACTGGTGTCCAAAGAGGACACCTCTGCCGATCTTCATGCGGTGTACCGCAGCGGCGGCCGCGAGGGCGACGTTTTCTACCGCGACCGGTGGAGCCACGACAAGGTGGTGCCCACCACCCACGGCGTGAACTGCACCGGGTCCTGCCGGTGGAACGTCTACGTCAAGGACGGCATCATCACCTGGGAGACGCAGGACACCGACTACCCGTCGGTCGGCCCGGACCGGCCCGAGTACGAACCGCGCGGCTGCCCTCGCGGGGCCTCGTTCTCCTGGTACTCCTACTCCCCCACCCGCATCCGCTACCCGCACGCCCGCGGCATGCTGGTGGAGATGTACCACGAGGCCCGGCGGGAGAGCGGCGATCCCGTCGCCGCATGGCAGTCCATTGTGGACGATCCTGAGCGCAGGCAGCGCTACCAGCGGGCCCGCGGCAAGGGCGGGCTGGTCCGCATCTCCTGGGACGAGGCGGTCGAGATGATCGCTGCCGCGCACGTGCACACGATCGCCGCACACGGCCCGGACCGCATCGCGGGGTTCTCCCCGATCCCGGCCATGTCGATGGTCTCGCACGCCGTGGGGTCGCGGTTCATGGCGCTCATCGGCGCGCCGATGCTGTCGTTCTACGACTGGTACGCCGACCTCCCGGTGGCCTCGCCGCAGGTGTTCGGCGACCAGACCGACGTGCCGGAGTCGGCGGACTGGTGGGATGCCGCGTACCTCATGATGTGGGGCTCCAACGTGCCGGTCACCCGAACGCCCGACGCGCACTGGATGACCGAGGCGCGCTACCGGGGCCAGAAGGTCGTCGTCGTCTCGCCCGACTACGCCGACAACACCAAGTTCGCAGACGAGTGGCTCGCGCCGCACCCGGGCACCGACGCGGCGCTGGCCGTGGCGATGGGCCACGTGGTGCTCAAGGAGTTCTTCGTTGACCGTCCGACGCCGTTCTTCACCGACTACGTGCGGCGCTTCACCGACCTGCCATTCCTCGTCAGCCTGGTCGAACGCGGCGGCCGACTCGTGCCGGGGAAGTTCGTCACCGCCGCCGACATCGGCCGCGAAGGCCGGCACGAGGAGTGGAAGACAGTGCTCCTCGACGACGCGACGGGCGAGCCCGTGGTGCCCAACGGTTCGCTCGGATTTCGTTGGAACGACGGCGAAAATGGGCGATGGAACCTCGACCTCGGCGCCGTCACCCCGCGTCTGAGCCTGCACGGCCACGACAGCGAGCCTGTCGAGGTCATGCTGCCCCGCTTCGACGCGCCGGACGGCAGCGGTGCGGCGATCATCCGCGGCGTCCCGGCGATCCGGCTGCGCCCCGACGGCCCGCTGATGACGACCGTGTTCGACCTGCTGCTCGCGCAGTACGGGGTCGCCCGCGACGGCCTGCCGGGCGAATGGCCGTCCGGCTACGACGACTCGGACTCGCCGGGCACCCCGGCCTGGCAGGAGCAGATCACGTCGGTGCCCGCAGGTCGGGCCGCGCGGATCGCCCGGGAGCTCGCCGAGACCTCGATCCGCTCCCAGGGGCGGTGCATGATCCTCATGGGCGCGGGCACCAACCACTGGTTCCACTCCGACGAGGTATACCGGACGTTCCTGACCCTGCTGCTACTCACCGGCTGCCAAGGGCGCAACGGCGGCGGGTGGGCGCACTACGTCGGTCAGGAGAAGGTCCGGCCGCTGACCGGCTGGGCCACGCTGGCGTCGGCGGCGGACTGGCACCGCCCGCCGCGCCAGATGATCGGCACCGCCTGGTTCTACCTGCACACCGGACAGTGGCGCTACGACGGGCTCACGGCGGACGCGCTCGCCTGGCCCGGCTCGGCCGGGACGCTCGCCGGAGCCACGGCCGCCGACTGCCTCGCCCGCTCGGCGCGCGCGGGCTGGATGCCGTCCTACCCCACCTTCGACCGCAACCCGCTGGACCTCGCCGACGAGGCCGCTGCGGCCGGACTCGAACCCGGCGAGCACGTCGTGCGGGAGCTGCAGGCCGGGCGGCTGGGTTTCGCGGGCGAGGACCCGGATGCGCCGTCGAACTGGCCGCGGGTGCTGACCGTGTGGCGCTCCAACCTGCTGGGCTCGTCCGCCAAGGGCAACGAGTTCTTCCTCAAGCACCTCCTGGGCACCGACGCGTCACCGCGATCGACCGAGCCCGAGCAGCCACCGGTCGAGGTGCACCGTTCGGATGCGGCCGTGGGCAAGCTCGATCTGCTGCTGTCGCTGGATTTCCGGATGACCAGCACGACGCTGTTCTCCGATGTCGTGCTGCCCGCCGCGACCTGGTACGAGAAGCACGACCTGTCCAGCACGGACATGCACCCCTACGTGCACTCGTTCAACGCGGCCGTCAACCCGCCCTGGCAGTGCCGGACCGACTTCGACGCCTTCCACGCCATCGCCGCCAGGTTCAGCGAACTCGCCACGCACCACCTCGGCGTCCGGCGGGACGTGGTGGCGACGGCGCTCGGCCACGACACCCCCGGCGAAGCCGCGCAACCGGGCGGGGTCCTGCGCGACTGGCGCCGCGGCGACGTCGACCCCGTCCCCGGCCGGACGATGCCGGCGCTCACCGTCGTCGAACGCGACTACCCGGCGGTCGCCGCCAAGCTGGGCGCGGTCGGGCCGCTACTGGACAAGCTCGGCACTACGACGAAGGGCTACACCGTCGAGGTCGGCCCGGAACTGGCGTGGCTGGCGGAGTCGAACGGGGTCGCGGCGGGCGGACCGGCCGCCGGGCGCCCGCTCCTGGACACCGATCGCCGGACCGCCGACGCGATCCTCGCGCTGTCCGGGACCACCAACGGCCGGCTGGCCAACGAGGGGTTCCGGGTGCTGGCCGACCGGGTCGGCCGCGACCTCACCCACATCTCCACCCACCACATCGGACACCGGGTGACCTTCGCCGACACGAGGTCCCGGCCGGTTCCGGTGGTCACCAGCCCGGAGTGGTCCGGCGACGAGTCCGGCGGGCGGCGGTACGCTCCGTTCACCATCAACGTCGAGCAGCTCAAGCCCTGGCACACCCTCACCGGACGCCAGCACTTCTTCCTCGACCACGACTGGATGGCCGAACTCGGCGAGCAGCTGCCGCTGTACCGGCCGCCGCTGGACCTGCACCGGCTGTGCGGGGAACGCCGACTCGGCCCCGACGGCACCGCCGAAGTCGTGGTGCGTTACCTGACGCCGCACTCGAAGTGGTCGATCCACAGCGAATACCAGGACAACCCGATCATGCTGACGCTCTCCCGGGGTGGCCCGACGTTCTGGATGAGCCCAGCCGACGCGGCGGCCATCGGTGTCTCCGACAACGAATGGGTCGAGGCCGTCAACCGCAACGGCGTCGTGGTCGCCCGCGCGGTCGTTTCGCACCGGATGCCCACCGGAACCGTTTTCATGTACCACGCGCAGGACCGGACGGTGAACGTGCCGAAGAGCGAAACCACCGGCAGGCGCGGGGGAATCCACAACTCGTTGACCCGCGTGCAGGTCAAGCCGACCCACCTCATCGGCGGCTACGCGCAGCAGTCATTCGCGCTGAACTACCACGGCCCGACCGGCAACCAGCGCGACGAGGTCACCGTCATCCGCCGCCGCAACCAGGAGGTCGAATACTGATGCGCGTCATGGCACAACTGGCCATGGTGATGAACCTGGACAAGTGCATCGGCTGCCACACCTGCTCGGTCACCTGCAAGCAGACCTGGACCAACCGGGGTGGCGTCGAGTACGTGTGGTTCAACAACGTCGAAGCCCGCCCCGGACAGGGTTATCCGCGGCGCTACGAGGACCAGGAGCAGTGGCGCGGCGGCTGGCAGCTGGACCGCCGAGGCCGGCTGAAGCTGCGCGGCGGCGGGCGGCTGCGCAAGCTCGCGACGCTGTTCGCCAACCCGGACCTGCCGGAGCTCGACGACTACTACCAGCCCTGGACCTACGACTACCGGAACCTGCTGGAAGCGCCGCTGGGTGACGACACCCCGGTGGCCCGTCCGAACTCGGCGATCACCGGGCGCCCGACCAACGTCCGCTGGGGACCGAACTGGGAGGACTCGCTGGGCGGCACCCCCGAGCACGGCGAGTCGGATCCGGTGGTCGCGAAGCTGCGCACGCAGCTGGGCACCCGGATCCGCTTCGAGTTCGAACAGTCGTTTTTGTTCTACCTGCCGCGGATCTGCGAGCACTGCCTCAACCCGTCCTGCGTCGCGTCCTGCCCGTCCGGGGCGATGTACAAGCGGGCCGAGGACGGCATCGTGCTCGTCGACCAGGACCGCTGCCGGGGCTGGCGGATGTGCGTTTCCGGTTGCCCTTACAAGAAGGTTTACTTTAACCACAAGACCGGCAAGGCCGAGAAGTGCACTTTCTGCTACCCGAGGGTGGAGGTCGGGCAGCCGACGATCTGCTCGGAGACCTGCGTCGGCCGCCTGCGCTACATCGGGGTGCTGCTCTACGACGCCGATCGGGTTGGCGAGGCGGCCGCCACCACCGACGAGCACGAGCTCTACCCGGTGCAGCGGGACCTCTTCCTCGATCCGAACGATCCCGCCGTCGCCGATGCCGCCGAGCGGGCGGGCATCCCGCACGACTGGGTCGAAGCGGCCCGGCGCTCCCCGGTCCACGCCCTGATCTGCCGCTACCGAGTCGCGCTACCGCTACACCCGGAGTACCGGACGATGCCGATGGTCTGGTACATCCCGCCGCTGTCGCCGGTGGTGGACGCCGTCGCGGAGACCGGTTTCGACGGCGAGGACACCGGGAACCTATTCGGCGCCATCGACGCCCTGCGCATTCCCGTGGAGTACCTGGCCGAGCTGTTCACCGCGGGCGATGTCGGTCCGGTGCGGGATTCGCTGCGCAAGCTGGCAGCGATGCGCTCGTACATGCGGTCGCTGAACCTGGACGAACCGCCCGACGAGGAACCGCTGCGAGCGATCGGGTTGGACGCTGCGGAACTCCAGTCGATGTACCGGTTGCTGGCCATCGCGAAGTACGACGAGCGCTACGTCATCCCGACCGCTGGCATCGGCGACGCGCACGAGCTGGAATCGATCGCGACCACGTGCAGCCTGGACACGGACGGCGGGCCCGGCATGGGCGGGCTGCGGTCCGGTAGCACCGACCTGGTCGTGTGGGACGGCAGCGGGCGCCCAGACGGCATGTTCCCGACGCTTCGCGAGGAGCGGTCGTGAAGCGGCGCCGCATGGATTGCCGCTCGCGCGCGCTGGTGCGCCAGATTGCCGCGTGGTGCCTGCACTACCCCGACGCGGAGTTAGCCCAGCGAATGGACCTGCTGCGGGAATGCCTCGCCGAACTCGCCGGGACCGACCCGGCGAAGCACCTGCACCACACCCTGCAGCACCTCGGGAAGACGCCTGCGCAGCAAGCAGAGCAGCACTACATAGAGGTGTTCGACACCAGCCCGCGCCGCGGCCTGTACCTGACCTGGTACGTGCACGGCGACACCCGCTCGCGCGGCGGCGCGCTGGCCAAGCTGGCGGGCGTGTACCGCACGCACGGCTACCGGATCACCGGTGGCGAACTGCCGGACTACCTGCCCGCCCTGCTGGAGTTCTCCGCCGGTCCGCGGCGACGCGAGGGCGAGCGCCTGCTCGGCCGCTTCCGTCCCGCGATCGAGATGTTGCACCGCAAGCTCGCCGAGATCGAGACCCCATACGCCCCTGCCGTGCAAGCCGTGCTCGACGCCGTGCCGCGACAGCGCGAAAGCACCGCTGCTCCCTCGCAAGCGCCGACCGAGCAGGTCGGACTGCAGCCCTATCCGCTCCCCCTCCAGGAGGGCCGCCGATGACACCCCCTGTGTCAACCTCTAGATCAAAATCAGGCCGCGAGCTGGTGTTCGGTGGTGTGTTGGGCGCCGCCGTGCAGGGTCGGATCGTAGGGTGTTCGGTTCTGCCAGCAGCGCCACATGACTCGGACCCAGGCGCGGGCGAGGATGCGCACGGCGTGGGGGTGGTCCTTGCCCTCGGTACGAGCGCGGTTGTAGATCCCGGCGGCCCACGCGTTGGCATGTCGGCTGTTGTCGGCGAACGTCGTGATCGCCTGACGCAGGCGTTTGTTGCATGCCCAGCGCAACGACACCCCGCGTTGCTTGCCGGATGCCTTGGTGACCGGGGTGATCCCGGCCAGTGCTGCGATGGCGTCCGGGTGGTCGAACGCGGTTCGAGCGTCACCCCACTCGGCGAGGATCTGGGCGGCGTTGATCGTCCCGGCACGGGGGAAGGACCCGAAGACCTGGCCGTCGGGGTGAGCGGCCATTTTCTCGGCGATGGAGCGGTCCAGGTCCTTGATCGCTGTGTTGAGGGCGATGATCACTCCGGCCTGGGCCAGGATGGCGGCCCGCACGCCGTCGGTCAGGTCGGGGTCGGTGGTGCCGGCCGGTGCCGAGCGCAGGCGAGCCAGCAGCACGGCGGCGGGCTTCTTGCCGGAGTAGCCCTGCTTGGCGCAGAAGGCCGCGAGGCGCTTCTCGGTCAGCGAGGCCGCCGACTCGGCGGTCGGATATGTGGTCAGGAAGGCCAGGGCGATCGCCGAGGACAGGCTGGCGAAGATCGCCTTGGCGCCGGGCCAGTGCGTGTCCAGCAATGCGGCGAGCTGGTTGACCGCGGCCACCCTGGCATCGACGAGGTCGCCCCGGGTGCGCGTCAGAACACGCGATGCTCTGGTCTGCCCCGAGTACGGGACCGCCGGGCGGAGCCGGTGGATGCGGACTCGCAGGTAGTCAGCGATCACCGCCGCGTCGCCGGGATCAGACTTGGCGCCGGAGAGGACCTCGGCCTCGCGCCAGGTCTTGATCGCGTTCGGCTTGACCGGCATCACCGGATGCCCGGCCTCCAGCAGCGCGTCGACCAGGCGCCCGTCCGGGCGCTCGATGGCCACCGGCATCCGGTCGGTCTCGCCGAACTTGCCCAGCCGAGCGGCCAGCTTGGCGAACCCGGCGGCGGTGTGCTCGACGGTGAACGCCGCGACCTGCCTTCCGGTCTGATCCAGCACGCATACCGCGTGTTCGGCCGCGGCCCAGTCGATCCCGACGAAGAACAATGCTTCTTCCAGCGACAACCCCGTCGCCTCTCTGCTCGCATCGTGGGGCAGGGGCCAGGCGGAGGCGAAGGAACCGACAGTCGAGTGGTCACTAACCGGCGCTCTACGGCGCGTCCCTCTGTCATCAATCAGCGGCTCCGGGGAAGCCCGGGGCGGCAGTGTCATCGAGGCCCACGAAGGGCGACCACCAAAGGCCGTCACCCCGGCTTCCGCCTAGTTCCTACCACAAACCCCATCCAAGGGCCCGCACGGAAGAGGGTGCACTAGTGACCACCCCGTTTGACGTCGTGCTGTGGGCCGTGCTGCCCTACGTCGTGCTCGCCGTGTTCATCGGCGGCACGATTTGGCGGTACCGGTATGACAAGTTCGGCTGGACAACCCGGTCCAGCCAGCTGCACGAGTCCCGCCTGCTGCGGATCGGCAGCCCGCTTTTCCACTATGGACTGCTGTTCGTCGTCGGCGGCCACGTGCTCGGCCTGGTGGTGCCGAAGCCGCTCACCGAGGTGTTCGGCGTGACGGAGTCGAACTACCACGAGGTGTCGCTGGGCATGGGCACGTTCGCGGGTTGTGCCGCACTGGCCGGGCTGCTGGTCCTGCTGTGGCGGCGCCTGCGCACGCACGCGGTGCGCGGCGCGACCAGCCGCAGCGACTTTTTCACCTACACCGCGCTGACGGCCACGATCTGCCTCGGTCTGTGGACCACCATCGTCGACAACGGCGTCCGCGGACCCTACGACTACCGCGATACGATCGGACCGTGGTTCCGCGGCATTTTCTTGCTGCAGCCGCAGCCGGACTTGATAGCGCACGCCCCGCTGGACTACCGGATGCACGCGCTGCTCGGCCTGGTCCTGTTCGTGCTGTGGCCGTTCAGCCGCCTCGTGCACGCCTTCAGCGCTCCGCTGCACTACCTGTTCCGCCCGTACGTCGTCTACCGGAGCCGATCCGGTGACCGAGTGGGAACCCGGCAGTCGCCGCGAGGCTGGCAGCGGCTCTGACCGGATGAACTGGAAGCGCGTACCGCCCGAATCCGGAGCGGTGGTGATGAGCATCGGAGTGGTGTCGGTCGCCAGCGGATTGGCGGGTTTTCCCGTGCTCTCGTTGGTGTTTCTGGTGGTTGCCGCCGCTTTGTGGGGCGTGTTGGCGGTGGTTTTCCTGGCGCGGATTTCCTTCGACACCAAGCGCTGGTTGTGGGAGGCTGGCAGCCCCTCCGCGTTGACCTGCGTAGCCGCCACCGGGGTTCTCGGCCTCGGCCTGCACTTCTGGGCTGCCGCTTGGGTGTTCCTCGCGGCGGCGACCCTGCTGTGGCTAGGGTTGATGCCGCTGGTGCTGCGCGGGTGGCGGACCCCGACCGTCGGGGTGAACTTCCTGGTCAGCGTCGCGACGCAGTCGTTGGCGGTCCTGGCGGGTCAGCTCGCCATCGACATGCGATCTCCGTTGCTGCTGTGGGTCTGTGCGGGTGCGACTGCGCTCGGCCTGGTGCTGTACGCCGCGGTGCTCGTCCGGTTCGACTTCCGGCAGCTCAGCCGCAGTGCCGGGGATCACTGGATCGCCGGAGGTGCGCTCGCGATCAGCACCGTTGCGACCGGCAAGCTGCACTCTGGGCTGCAAGCGCTGGAGATGCCGACGGCGGCTGCGGCGGTGCGCACCATCGACCTCGTGCTCTGGGCGATCACCGTGGGCTGGTACCTGGTGCTGGTGGTGTTCGAACTGCTCGCGCCGCGCCTGCGCTACAACTTCCGCCGCTGGGCGACGGTTTTCCCCCTAGGCATGACCTGCACGGCCTGCTTCAGCACCGCCGCGGCATCCGGCATCGCCTGGATGGCGGACGCGGCCTGGATCCTGCTGTGGCCCGCGCTGGTGGTTCTATGCCTTACCGCCTGGGGCACCGTCCGCAGCTTCCTCAGGGAGCCGCGGTTCAGGCGGTGATGTGACGTTTGGCGTACCCGGCGTCGACGAGGTGCCGGTAGGCGTCGTGGACGTCGTCCGGGACGCCTTGCGCTACGTCGAAACCGTGTTCGACGTAGCGGGTGACGCGCTGGGTGTTGCCGACGATCACCGGACAGCGTCGCCGATGCCCGCGACGTACACGTCCAGCGGAAGACGTCGGGACGCACAGCGGATCTCACCCGGCTCCCCACGGTGGACCCCGCTGCAGTGCCGAAGCCGGTGCCGGGCTTCGCCGAGGCAGCCCTCGCCACCCCAGGGCCCGACGCAGGTCTACTCGACCCACCTCAACTACCGGCCCGACCCGGCTCTCCGGCGGACCCAAGTCGACGACACGGTCCGCATCCTGGACAAGGACCAGCCCGGCTCCCGGCAGCTCCTGCTCGGCGACTCCAACGCCTGCCCCGGCGCCCCGGAGCTGGCACCGCTGCCGGCCCACATGCGGGACGGCTGGGCCGCCGCGAACGGACCGGACGGCGGCCTGACCTACCCTGCATCGACGCCGCAGAACCGGATCGACTACGTGACCTTCGCCGGGCAGTTGCGCGCAACCCTCGCCGAAGTACCCGACACGCAAGCGCCGGGCCACCGACCCGTCGTCGTGACCATCACGAGATAGGTCTTTCCGCCCTGTCCGACTGACCGCTCCACTGGAACACTCAGCAAACGCCGATGACGTCGGGAGGGGGTATGGGGGACATGCCCGACGTGCGTGTAGAGCTCAACAACCGGGAACGCGCCACCCTGCGGGCGGTCGCCGCAGGCCGCGTTCAAATCACCTGCAGCTGCGAGCCGGACCTGTACATCGACGGCGTGGCTTTCTGCGACCAGCAGACCGCCCACCGGCTCGTGCACCAGGGTCTCCTACGCCCGGCCGTGCCCGGCGAGCCAGGAGACGTGGTGGCCGCCAAACTCACCGAGCCGGGGGCCGAACAACTCGACTGACCACAACCCGTCACCGCGCGACGGCCGGTGGCTCCAGCGTGAGCGCGTGGAGCAGTTCGACGGTGCGCTTGGCCGCCGAGGGGTCGGCGATCGGCTTCTTCACCGCGGCGCTGATGCGCCGGACCGGGGCTGGCGACACCACGGGCACCGCGGCCAGCCCACCGGGCAGTGCCCAATGCCCAGCAGCGGGATCACCGCGATGCCGATTCCCGTTGCCACGAAGGGAATCGCCATCTGGTAGGCGTGGGTCTCCACGGCGAACTGCGGGGAGAACCCCGCTTCCGCGCAGGCCCCGAGGAACACCTGGCGGCACGCCCCCTCGGCGATGTCGTTGTCCACCCAGCGCCCCTCGGCCAGGTCCGCAACGATGCAGAACGTGGTCTTGGTTGATCAAAGCGAGCTATGTGGGCCATGCCCGTTGTGCCGCCGGAGCGGAGTGACGCACGCCCGAATGACTGCTAACCCTGGTGGACGCTGATCGGGCCCGGAATGGCCGTGGTCATCGGCCTGTTCATGCTGACCGTGGTCTACCGCACCAACCCGGTGTCTCCCATTCAAATGGAACTTGGCTTGTAGGGCCTGGAGCTGGCTGCTGAAGGGCGTCATCGCGTACCTGATCGCAGCGGCGATCGTCTTTCCGCTCGGACTCCTGTTCGGCGCGCGTTTCCGGTGCCGGTGATCTTGCCTGCGATCGGCGTCATGTTCATCGGTGCACTGCTGATCACGTTCGCCGCACCCGTCTCGCGCCGCCCCTGTCGCCGGTGGCCCAGGACGACCCATCGGGCGGGGCTCACGGGTCGACCAGGACCTTCATCTTCCGGCCGGCGCGCAACGCCGCGAAGCCCTCCTCGACGACCCGGTCGATCGGGACGTGGGTGACCCATCCGGTGGTGTCGTAGTGGCCGCGGGCCATCAGGTCGATCACCGCGCGGTAGTCGTCGGAGGTGTAGCACAGCGAGCCTTGCACCATGGCCTCGCGCATGACGAGTTCGAGCAGGTTCGTGGTCAGCGGATGCTCGTAGATCGCCACCGCGATCAGTCGCTTGCGAGCCCCCAGGCAGGAAAGACCAGCAGCGACGCTGCTTTCCACGCCAGCAGCGTCGAACGCCGCGTCGACACCCCGCCCTCTGGTGCGCTGCAGGACGTGCCTCACCGGGTCGGTGGCGGTCGGATCGATCACGTCGGTAGCGCCCAACGCGGAGATGGCGTCGCGGCGCACCGACGACGGTTCGACGATGGTGATGTCCTCGACGCCCAGCCCGCGAAGAGCGAACCAGGCGCCGATGCCGATCGGCCCCGCGCCGAAGACCACGGCGGTGTCCCCGTCGCGCGCCTCGCTGAGGCGCACCGCATGGTAGGCCACCGACATCGGCTCGACCAGCGCGCCAAGCTCCGGACTGATAGACGCCGGGAGCCGGTGCGCCATCCACGCGGGCACCACGGTGTACTCGGCCATGCCACCGGAAGCCATCAGCCCGTGGAAGCCGATCTGCTGGCAGATGTTGTAGTGCCCGCTGCGGCAAGGCGGACACTCGCCGCAGCGGTACACCGGTTCGATCGCCACGTGGTCACCGACGGAGATGTCCTGGACGCCCTCCCCAACCTCCACGACCGTCCCGGCGAACTCGTGCCCCAACGTCAGGGGCAGCTGCTGCCCGGTCAGCGGATGCGGTTCGGTCGGCACGAAGATCGGCCCCGCGTAGTACTCGTGTAGGTCGCTTCCGCAGATCCCGTTGTGCTCGACCTTCACCTTGACCTGCCCGGACGAACACGAGGGCTCCGCCACGTCCTGCACTACGACATCCTCGCGGCCTCGGTACACGGCTGCACGCATGTCTCCTCCAGAAGGCTCCGTTGCCGCCCCTCCAGCACACTCCGTCCGCGCTGCCCGGGCAACCGTTGCAAGACGTTCGGGTCACCGAAGACGACAAAACCAATCGCGCTAAGCAACTGTCCTGCATAGCGGGCCTGGGCACGCCGGGCCGGACCGACGAGTGTTGGCGGCATGACCGATGGCGGCGGACCAGCGGCGCGGCATGGTCCTGCATGCCGCGACCATCGCGGCGAGCATGCCGAAATGCTGCGCGAGGCCGACCGGCTGCTGCCCGGGGGGGGGATCATCGGCTGCTACGCCGTCGGGTCGGCAGCGCTGGGCGCGTGGCTGCCGGGCCGCAGCGACATCGACTTCATCGCCGTGGTGGATGGGGACATCAGCGACCGGGAGTCGCGTCGGCTGCGCGTCATGCATGCCATCGGCAACGCCACGGCCGCTGGGCGGGCGTGGTGCGGGCTGTTCCAACTATCCCAGGAACGATGAACGGCGCGTTCTGTCGAATGGCGACCTGGGCGAGCCGGTGACGCAGATCCTCCCCCGGCCTCGCACAGCGGCTGGTCCTTCCAACGCGGCCGCGGCGTCGACGTGAACCCCGTGATGTGGAAGGTGCTGCGAGAACCTGGGATCAGCGTGCGCTGTCCGGCCCCGGACCAACTCGGGCTCGACCCGATCCGCACCGTCTGCACGCCTGGAACCTGGACCAACTGCGCGGCCACTGGCGGAACTGGGCGAAGAAGTCCCTGTACAGGAAGCCGCCGACCAAGCCGCTGGTCCCGGCCCACCACGTGGCGCTCGCCCACGTCCTCGGCCCACCACGCCTGCACCACACGGGCCACCGGCCAGGTGATCACGAAGGAGGGCGGCGGCGAATACGCCCTCGACTCCTTCGCCGCATGCTGGCATCCTCTCATCCGCACAGCCCCCGCCCATCGCACCGGCGGTCCCGCACCCGACGGGTCGGGCTCCCGGCTGCCCGAACCCAGCGAACTCCCCGCCTTGCCGGTGAATTCACCCTCGAACTGATCGCGGACGCGGACGGGCTGTAACAGCGGCCGGGCTTCAGAAGTCGACGGCGGTGCGGTCGTCGATGCGAGCCACCGATTCCTGAGTGAAGCGCTTCTTGTACTCCTCGCGGATCTGCTCGATCTTCGGGTCTTTGACGTCTTGTTCACCTGCCGGGTAGAGCAGGGTCAGCTCGAAGGAGCGTTCCCGCTCGATCACGCCGTGCGAGTCCCGGTACTGCCCGTACCCGTCCTGAACCGTCAGCCCGCCCGGGAACTGCGGCGTGACGACCTCGTCGACGAACGCGTGGAACTGCTCGTCGGACAACGGCTCCCCACCACCGGGCATCGCGGTGCCAAAGAGCAGGCTGGTCTCCAGGTACGCCGCGCCGACCGCCCGCTCGGCCGGCGTCCCGTCGGCGAGGGCGCCGTAGGCCACGGGGCCACCCACTCCGATGAGCCCAGCAGCAAGCACCGCGGCGGTCAGGCGAACAGGCGACTTGATCATCCGGGTTTTTCTCCATCCACAGTGGATACACGTGCCCGACGGAGGATATCGACCCGGATGCATCCACGCACGGCGACTACTGAACCCCGCAAGGAAGGTCTCGATGCTGGTGGCGGGGGCGATCGCGATTTCGTCGATCGCGTAGTGGCCCACGTTTTCCAACACCTCGATCTCGCAGTTCGGGTACCACTGCTCGAACGTCGCGCGCATCCTCGACTCTCCGAGCGACGGATCATGCTCGCCGGCGATAACCTTGACCAACACACCTCGCTGCCCTTGATCTCGCCGTGGAAGCCGGCCTTGCCCCACGCCACCATGAAGTAGACGTACCGGAAACGAGCGCCGTCCAGGTACGGCTGCAACGGCCGCCAAGCGGCCCCCAAACCGAACCAACCGTGCAATGCGATGACAGGTGATCCCCGCGACCGACTTCTGCGAGCCCAGCAGGCACTTCCCACCTCCAACACCGATGTTCCCCGGCAACGAACAGCATGGTGCACCGGTCAACCTCGGGTGGGGCCGGTCGCCGGTGCGCCTCGCCGGATTCAGCCTGCGACGCGGGATTTCCGCCGTTGGCGAGCCGCTCCGGCCGTCCCGGCCACGGCCGCGACGGCAAGGGTGTGGATCAGCGATCGCCTGGTCGAGGGGAACGCCAGCAGTGCGAACACCGCCACCAGCGCCACGATCAACACCCAGGATAGGTACGGATAGCCCCACACGCGCACTGCGAGGTCGCGTCCTTCGTTCCGAGCGCGAGCCCGGCTGCGCAGCTGCGTCTCCGCAATGGACAGGTAGAGCAAGGTGATCATCGATCTGCTTGGGTCTACCAGGAAGTCAAAAACCGCTGCCATGCTAACGAAGTAGTTCGCCCCGGCAGTGACAGGCCCGGCGAGCGCCGCCACCAGCACCGCAGCAAGCGGTACGCCAGCGTGGGTCGAGCAAGACGGCACGCGCAGTGCCTCGCCGTTGCCCGCGAGCGCGAACATCATGCGCGACGCCGTGTAGATTCCCGAGTTCAGGCAGGACAGCACCGCCACGACCACGACCAGGTTCATGATCAGCCCGGCGTGCAAGATCCCCAGCCGGTCGAGGACCGCGGAGTACGGGCTGTCGGTGATACCGGCGTCGGTGTGCGGCAGCAGGGTGCCGATCACCGCGGCCAGCCGATGTAGAAGACCAGGATGCGGATCACCGCTTGAACGGATGGTCTTTCGCGCCGCCTCCGCCGGGCGCTTCGCCTCACCGGCGGCGATCGTGACGACCTCGCCTCGTTGAACGCGAAGATCACGACGAGCAGCGCGGGCAGCACCGGGTACCAGCCGTTCGGGACGAAACCACCCTGCTCGAACAGGTTTCGGCCGCTTGGCGGCTCGATGCCAGGCAGCAGCCCGACGATGGCCAGCACACCGAACCCCAGGAACCCGACGATCGCCAGCACCTTGATCACGACAAACCAGAACTCGACCTCGTCATAGGTGCGGACCGCAACCAGGTTCGAGGCGGTCAGCACGACCGTGAACACCACGGTCGCGACCCACTCCGGGATCGCAGGCCCGAGGCCCATTGAGAGCGGGCTTGGACATGATGGTGGTCACCGCACCCCGGGACAGCCCCTCTCGCAGGTCACTGCGCTGGGATGGTAGCCGGTGGAGGCGCTGGAACACGACGAGCGGAGGCTCACGGCCTACTGCACCGACGACCTGCCCCGCCGCTGGCCCGGGATACCGCGTCTGATCGCCGAGGGCGTTCCAAGACGAGATGGGTCAGCGACTGGCGGCAGGGCCGGCGCACCTACCGCCGCCGAGCTCGACGCCCACCGCTACGAGTTGACCTACCTGAGTTGCTGCTCGACCAGGAACCGTCGCCGCACGACCGGCAACACCGGGTTCGCTCCATCGGCGCGTCGGCGATCCCGCCGAACCTGCACGCTGCGCTGAACAACGCTGGGGCGTCCCGTGGTTCGTTCCTTCGGCATGATTGAGACCGGTAGCGACATCAGGATGACCCGCAAGACCACGACGCCGCGGTCGGGGCCGGCTGCCTCGGCCAGGCGGCGCCGGGCGCGAAGTCGTGATCGTCGATGACGCCGCGCCAGCTCGCCGACCTCGCCGCGCGGCACTGGTGCGCCTGCGTGATCCGGAGGCCACCGAACGTGCCTTCCGCGCAGGCTGGCTCCACTCCGGCGACCTGGCGCGGATGGACGACGACGGCCGCGTCTACCGTTCGGGACGCACCAAGGAGATGATCCGCTGCAGCTTTGAGAACGTCGCCGCGGCCGAGGTCAAGCGTGTGCTGCAACTGCCACCCAGCGTTCGAGGTGGCCGCGGTCCTGCCGGAACCGGACGAGTTGCGCGGTGAGAAGGCCCACGCGGTGGTGGTCCCGCGGCGACCGCGCGAGCTGGCGGATTTCTGCGCCAACCAGCCCGCTCCTTCGAAGTCCCGCGCTACTTGACCTTCCGGGAGCGGCTGCCGATGACGGCTTCGGAACGAGTTGCCAAGGCCGTCCTGCGGCAAAACTCGAAACCGACGGCCGCCAACACCTACGACAACTGGGATCGTCGATAACAGCACCGTCGCGCCCATTTCGGCCGTTTGTTCGGATTTGCCCACTGCCGACCCGACTCGACCATCCGGCGTACATTTGTTTGAGTGCGCGCCGGGCTGCCCGCGCACGAACACGACAGAACGTTTCCGTCCTGGCCGGTCCGGGACCGCGGCACCGAGAAGGTTGATCGGGTGGTTGTCCCCACGGCTCGTCTGCAGCGCGCTGAGCGGCAGGGCCGCAGCAAGACCAGAGGTCGATCGGTCGGCGCGGTCTGGCTGCGCATGCTCGCGGCCGTCGCCGCCGGGTTTGCGCTCTACGCCGGATCTCCCCCGCGCGACCTGTGGTGGATCGCGCCGA
Organism: Saccharopolyspora sp. NPDC000995; assembly: GCF_053599315.1. NCBI lineage: Bacteria > Bacillati > Actinomycetota > Actinomycetes > Pseudonocardiales > Pseudonocardiaceae > Saccharopolyspora > Saccharopolyspora sp. NPDC000995. Next base: position 59,739 of record NZ_JBSFLZ010000015.1, on the reverse strand, counting down.
TCTCGTTCGCGGTATTCGTGGCGGTGCTGCGCGGCCGCAAGGCCCGCGCCGGGTTCGGCTACGGGCTGCTGTTCGGTTTCGCGTACCTGCTGCCGCTGCTGGGCTGGCTGCAGGACTTCCTGGGGGCCGACTTCGGCCCGTGGCCGTGGCTGGGGGTGGCCGCCGTCCAAGCGCTGTTCGTCGCGCTCGGCGGGGCCGGGATGGCGCGCGTCAGCCGACTGCCGGGTGCCCCAGTGTGGATGGCGGCGGTGTTCGTCGCCGCCGAAGCGCTGCGCTCTGCCGTGCCCTTCGGCGGATTCCCGTGGGGCAGGCTGGCGTTCACCCAGGACACGGGACTGTTCCTGCCGCTGGCTGCGCTCGGCGGCACCGCCCTGGTGTCATTCTCCGTCGCGGTGGTCGGCGGCGGACTGGCCGAACTGGCCCGCCGCGCGCGCACCCCGCAGCGCTGGGCCGCCCCAATGGCCGCGGTCGGTGTGCCGCTGGTGGCTGGCCTGGCCATGCTGCCGTTCATCGGCACCGATCCCAACGCCGGCACCGCCCGGGTCGCGATCGTGCAGGGCAATGCACCCAACCTGGGGCTGGGCCTGCTCTCCGAGGACGACGTGCTGCACGCCAACCACATCGCCGCCGCGCAGCAGCTCGCCGAGGACGTGAAGGCGGGCCGGGTGCCGCAACCGGACTTCGTCGTGCTGCCCGAGCAGGTCGGCAGCTGGGGCCCCAGCCGGACCGACCCGGACCTGTCCGGCATCGCCGCCCAGCTCGGCGTCCCGCTGGTGGTCGGCGGCCTCGGCGAGGACGCCGACGGCCAGCTGCACAACCAGATCATCCGGTGGGATCCTGCATCGGGTGCGGGCGACCGCTACATCAAGCAACACCTGGTGCCCTTCGCCGAGACGATCCCGATGCGGCCGGTAGCTCGACTCGTCAGCCCGTTCGTGGACCGTTTCCGCCAGGACATGATGCCCGGCGACGAGCCCGGCGTCCTCGACGTCGGAGGCGTCCGCCTGGGCGTCGGGATCTGCTACGACGTCTCCTATGACGACGTGTTCACCGGCGCCGCCCAGGAGGGCGCGACGCTGCTCGCGGTGCCGACCAACAACGCCTGGTACGGCCACTCCGAGATGAGCTACCAGCAGCTGGCTATGTCGCGGCTGCGCGCCGTGGAGCACGGGCGGGCGGTCCTGGTGGCGGCCACCAGCGGGGTCAGCGCAGTCGTCCAACCGGATGGCACCGTGACCCAGCAGACCGAGCTGTTCACCGCGCAAAACCTTGTGGCCGACGTTCCGCTGCGCTCGACGCAGACGCTCTCCACCGAGCTGGGAAGCGCTCCGATGTGGACACTGGTCGTGCTGGGCGTCGGCTCAGTGGTGCTGTCCTGGTGGCGGCCCCGGCGCGAAGCGGACGCCTGAACCCGAACGATACGAATGCGCAGCCGGCCGATCGGACCGGCTAGGAGGACATGGATGGCGAACCGGCAATCCCCCGGAGCCGGTGCCGACTCGGCGCTGGTGGTGATCCCCACCTACAACGAGCGGGACAACCTGGAACCGATCGTGCGACGGCTGCTGACCGCTCTACCCACGGCGCACGTGCTGGTCGTTGACGACGGAAGCCCGGACGGCACCGGTGACGTCGCCGACGAACTCGCCGCTGAGGACGAGCGGGTGCACGTGATGCACCGGACTGAGAAGACCGGGCTCGGCGCGGCGTACGTGGCGGGTTTCGACTGGGCGCTGGCACGGCACTACGGCGCGATCATCGAGATGGACGCCGACGGCTCGCACTCCCCAGAGGACCTGCCCCGGCTGATCGGCATGCTCGGCCCGGATGGCACCGGCGCCGACGTCGTGCTGGGGTCCCGCTACGTGCCCGGCGGGCGGACGGTGAACTGGCCCTGGTACCGGGAGCTGCTGTCCCGCGGCGCCAACGTGTACTCCAAGCTGGCGCTGGGCGTGTCGATCAACGACATCACTTCCGGTTACCGCGTGTACCGACGGGAGGTCCTGGAGACGCTGCAGTTGCACAACGTCGCTTCGCAAGGTTACTGCTTCCAGGTGGACCTGGCGTGGCGCGCAGTGGAGGCCGGGTTCGTGGTCGTCGAGGTGCCGATCACGTTCGTGGAGCGCGAGATCGGCAGCTCGAAGATGGACGCCGAGGTCGTGAGCGAGGCCCTGGTCCGCGTGACGAAGTGGGGCCTTCGCCGCCGGAGCATCCAAGCGGCGAGCCTGCTGCGCGGCTTGAAGCGCTGAACACGGCGAAGCGCCAGGGACTCAGCGTCCCAGGCGCTTCGTCGAATGCTCTTGCTCAGGCTTACTGTCCGCGCCGCTCCCGCAGCACGTCGAGGCGCTCGTTGAGCAGCTCCTCAAGTTCCGGGACAGTGCGCCGCTCCAGCAGCATGTCCCAGTGGGTGCGCGGCGGCTTGGCCTTCTTCTGCTCCGGCTCGCTGCCGTCGATGATCTTCGACTCGGTGCCGTGCAGGCGACACTCCCAGGTCGGCGGCACTTCGGCGTCGTCGGAGAACGGCACCTCGAACTCGTGGCTCTTAGGGCAGGCGTAGCGCACCGTCCGGCGCGGTGCGAGGTCGTGGTTACGGTCGGTCTCGTAGCTCACGGCTCCGAGCCGACTGCCACGCAGAACGCGGTCGGCCATGACGGGTCCTTTCACTTCGGCCCGGGACCGAGCCCGGGCAATTGTGCTCACCGTGTGCAACGACGGGGGACCCGCCATGTGTTCCCGGTGTGGTGGTTCTGGTTGCCGTCGGTGACGTTGTTCACCCATCAACGACGGCTTATCTCCCTAGAGATGCAGTCGGTCTGCGTTTGTGACGCCTTATCCCACTCGCAATCTATAGGTGCGTTCGAACGGGTGATAGTGCCAGATGTTGAGTCACTGTGGCCAAGCCAGGTCCCGAGAAAGTAGCGATAGTGGGACGTAGATCACGACGCCGGTCGGGTGAAGTAGGACGAAAATCGGTAACTGAATGTAGCACCAAGTGGTTCCCTCTTGTCACAACACTGCGTACCGGCATATTCCAATCAGGCTGACAACGCCGGCAGCTCCCGTCACCAGCATGGAGCAACACGGCCGCCTTGGCGAGACGGGCGCAGATCGTCACGCACCGCGCACGCAGCGTCGCCGCAGATCGACTCAGAGGGTCTTCGGCGCGGGGTTACCGACGGCCTCGATCGCCCGCCGCACCGGCACCAGCGAGACCAGCACCAAACCAACCGCGAAGAACACCACCAATGAGATGATGGCCAGCCGGAACGACCCCGTCGCCTGCCCGACCGCGGCGAACACCAGCGGGCCCAGCCACGAGGTGGACCGCTCCCCCACCTCGTACAACGAGAAGTACTCGGCCTCCCGGCCGGGCGGCACCATCTGGCTGAACAGCGACCGCGACAGCGCGTTGGTGCCGCCGAGCACCAGACCGATGCCCACCGCCAAGCCGTAGAACTGCATGTCCTGCCCGGCCTGCACGAAGTACGCGGCGACGAGCACCACCAGCCAGGTGGCGAGGCTGATCAGGATCGTCTTCTTCGCGCCGATGCGCCGCGCCACCACCCCGTGCAGCATCCCGCCCACGAAGGCTATGAACTGCACGATCAGCAACGTGATGATCAATGAGTCCTGCGGCAGCTTGAGCTCCAGGCTGCCGTACTGCGCCGAAACCTGGGTGACCGTGGAGATGCCGTCGGTGTAGATCCAGTACGCGCCGAGGAACGCCAGCGTCAGCGGGAAGTGTTTCGCCTCCCGGAACGTCGTGACCAACTGCTTGAAGCCGGCGGTGACGGCGGACGCGCCGCGCTCGGTCCTCTCCGGATTCCGGTGCTGCCGCAGGGCCGCCAGCGGCAGCACCGTGAACACCGCCCACCAGACGCCCGAGGACAAGAAGATCAGCCGCACCGCGGCTTCCGTGCTCAGACCTACCGAGCCGTGCCCGAGGTAGATCACCAGGTGCATGGCCAGCGCGGCGCCGCTACCCAGGTAGCCGATTGCCCAGCCGCGGGTCGAGACGTCGTCCCGCTCATCGACGTCGGCGAGCTCCGGCAGGAACGAGTAGTAGACCACAACCGACGCGCCGAAACAGATGTTGGCGATGATGAACAGCACCACGCCGAGCTGCCAGTTCTGCCCGCCGACCAGCGCCAGCAGCGCCGTCATCACAGCGCCGCCGAAGGCGAAGATCGCCAGCATCAGCCGCTTGCTATCCGTGCGGTCCGCGATCGCACCCGTGAGCGGCAGCACGACCACCTGCACGACGGTGGCCACCGACAGCAAGTAGCCCCACAGCGAACCAGCCGGGAACACCAGCCCGAACGCCGAGATGTCGCATTGCACCAGCGCGTTGTCCTGCGGGCAGGCATTCGGCCCGTTGCGCGCCACGTCAGCCTTAGCAGCCTCCGTCGCCACCGAGGTCAGGTAGAGCGAGAGGAAGACCGTTGTCACCGATGTCGGGAACACCGAGTTGGCCCAGTCATACCAACACCAACCCCGCTGTTCCCGGCGCCGCCTCCGCGCGGCATCGGGCGCCAGGTCGCTGTCCATCACGCTCATCCGTTCGGTCCTCCGGCCAAGATCACTCAATTGGGGGTAACCGGACCTTACTGGCTCAAGGAATGCGGTGGAGGTCCGTGCGGGGACAATGCGTAGTTCTGCTCATCCACCCATTTCCGGCTGCGGCTCGCCGGACCTTTCTCGCAACACCTCCTGCAGCACGTCTGGCCGATCGGTGACCAGCCCGTCAACGCCGAGATCCAGCAGTTCCCGCATCTCCGCGGCGTCGTCGACGGTCCACACGTGGACCTCGATCCCCCAGCGATGAGCCTGGCTCACGAAGCGGGAGTCGATCAAGCGCAGCGGCCCGAAGTCGCGCGGAACCTGGGCCGCGCCACCGGCGACCGACGACCGCAGCGGCCAGCCACCCCACCGCGAGCCCAGCCACAGAAACCCGGCCGACCGGCGCCCCGCCGAGGTCATCAGCCGCGGCCCGGCAGCCCGGCGCAGCCCGGCCAACCGGTGCTCGGCGAACGACGCCAGACACACCCGGTCCCAGGCGTTGTGCGCGCGCAGCGTCCGCAACACAGGTCCGATCGCCGAGTCCACCTTGATGTCGATGTTGAAGAAGGTCTCCGGCAGCTCCTCCAGCGCGGCATCCAGGCTGCACACGGGTTCCCGACCGCCGATCAACGCCGATCCGACCACGGACCAGGGCAACCGCTCGATGGCGCCACGACCGTCCGTGGTCCGGTCCAGCGTCGCGTCGTGGTTCACCACCACGACCCCGTCAGCGGTCGCGTGGACATCGGTCTCGATGTAGCGGTAGCCCTCGTCAGCGGCTCGGCGGAACGCGGCCAGCGAGTTCTCCAGATCGTGCAGTTCCCCCAGGTGCCAACCGCGGTGGGCGAACGCGCGAGGCCGGGGTCCGAGCAGAAAAGGATGCGTCACGCGAGCAACTCTGCCTGATCGGCGTGCCTTCACCGCGCAGGCGGGGCCCTTGGCTAACGTGATCGATCGTGGAAACCTCCGTCCCACCGCCCCGCCGCCAACGTCAAACCCGGCACTGCGCCTGGTGCGGACGTCGCGTTCCGGAAGCGGGCCGGCAGGGACGTCCCCGCCTGTACTGCGCGCAGTCCTGCCGCCAACGCGCCTACGAACGCCGCACCGCGGTCCAGCGCGGCGGCCTCCCAGAGGACGCGGTGGTGCTCTCAGCCGCCGAACTGGCAGACTTGCAGGACCGGCTGTTCCAGCTGCGCTGCGCGGCCGAAGACGTGGTCAGCGCCGTCGACGACGCCGCCGACCAGGCCGAACTGCTCAAGCTCGCCAACCAGGTCGTCGCCGTGGCCGAGGAGCTCGAACGGCTGCGGTGAGGACGAACGGAGCATTGTGCCCACCGGTCGGGATGACCAAGATGGGTCGGTCCCCAGCGGTGGCGAGGAATCGACGGTGCCCGCACGTCCCGTAATCCGCGGCCTACGCCGCGCCGACCTGATCAGCCAGGACCCGATAGTTTCGGCAGGCTTCTACCAGGCCCTGCTCGACTGGACCCCGGCACCGACCGGCGTCGGCTTCGACTGCTGGGTGGGCAACCGGCGCTGCGCCGCGATGCGCACTCCCCGCGGCGGCGAACGACCCGGCTGGCGGCCGATGTTCGCCGGAACGACCCAAGACGGCTCGCTGACCGGTCCCGAGGACGCGGTCGCGTTGGTCGTCAAGGGACGGGCCCAGCACGGCCCCTGGGCGCCGAGCCCGCGCCCAGGCGAGCCCTGCTGGGTCGAGCTGAGCACGCAAGCGCTGGAGCGCGCTGACGCGTTCTGGGCCGACATCCTGGGCTGGTCGGTGCTTGCCGACCGGTACCTCGTCCGCGAGCGACCGCTGGCATCCCGCACGACGCGCCGACCGGCTGGCTGGGGTTGGCTGTGCTACTTCGCGGTCGAGGATGTCGACGCGATCAGCGCCCGCGCGCCGAAGCTGGGCGGCAAGACCATTGACCACAGCGATCACCCCTTGCTGGGCACCACGGCCGTGGTAGCCGACCCCACCGGTGCGGCAATCGGCCTGGCAGCCGTCGACACTTGGGGCTGAGGAGGGTTTCTCCCCGTATGCCCATCCACCACTGCTGGGGTTATCGCTGCGGGGCCGTTCCCGATCAGGGCCCTAACCGCCGGAGAGCTCGCCAAGCACCTGCAACGTCCGGTTCGCGCGCACCGACAACCGCTGTTCGCGAGCGGTCACGTCGATGTAGGTCTGGCTGGAATTGATCGAGGAGTGCCCGAGCAGCTTGGCGATCTCGGCGGCACTTGCCCCGTCCTCAGCAAGCCGCGTCGCGAAGGTGTGCCGCAAGGCGTGCACCATCGCACCCGGCTGCACCCGATCGGAAACGCCCGCAGCCCTCAAAGACTGCCGCACGAGGTACTGCAGGCCGCCCCGCCGCAGCGCATCACCGTGGTGATCGACGAACAACGGATCGCCACCGGGGAGCCGCTCACCGAACCGCGCCCGCCGGGACTGCAGGTAGCTCTGGATCAACGAGTCCAGGGTGTCCTCGATCGGGATGGACCGGTTCTTGCCGCCCTTGCCGTGCACGTGCAGCCGCCGATCTCCAGGCCGCCCCGCCAACGACGCGATGGTGAGCTCCAACAACTCGGCCGACCGCACCCCGGTGCACAACAACGTGGCGAGCACGGCCAGGTCGCGCTCCGGCCACGGATTCCGCGTACGACGCGCCCCGGCTGCCACCGTGCGCAGCAGCCGCTCGGGCGTGTCTTCGCCCTGCAACGGCTTCGGCGTCGAGGGGGCGTTGCGCGGCTTCGGAACCACCTGCATCGGGTTTCCAGGCACCGCGCCCTCGACCACCAGGAACCCGAAGAAACCGTTCCAGGTCGACCAGGCGCGGGTCACCGACGACGCCGACCGCGAAGCGGCGAACCGTGCGAACGCCGACCGCAGCACCGAAGCGTTGACCCGGTCCACGGCCAACCGGTCGGCGCCAGCGCCGGTGAGCTCGACCAGCTCACCGGCCACCGACTCCAGGTCGCGGCGATAAGCTCGCAGCGAGTTCGCCGCGAGCTTCCTGGCCTGCAGGTGCTCCAGATAGACCTCGATCAAGCGCGCCACGTCCACGCCGCACCTCCCCGATGATCATGATCAAACTCGGGTAGATGAAACCAGACGGCACCGACAATCAGCTGTTGCGGATGAACCGGTCGAGCACGCGGGTCCCGAACTTCAGCGACTCCACCGGCACCCGCTCGTCAACGCCGTGGAACAAAGCGGCGAAATCGAGGTCCGCAGGCAGCTTCAACGGCGCGAAGCCGTAGCAGTTCATGCCCAGCCGGCTGAACGACTTCGCGTCGGTCCCACCGGACATCATGTAAGGCAGCGCCTTCGCACCCGGATCCTCGGCGAGCAGCGCAGCGGTCATCGCATCGACGATGCGCCCCTCGAACTTGGTCTCCACCGGCGGCAACCCGACCCACTCCCTCTCCACGTCCGGCCCGAGGAGCTCGGCCAGCTCGCGGTCGAAAGCTTCCTCCCGCCCGGGCAGGATCCGGCAGTCCACGGCAGCCTCCGCCACCGACGGAATTACGTTGTGCTTGTACCCGGCGGTGAGCATCGTCGGGTTCGCGGTGTCCCGCAGCGTGGCGCCGACAATCCGCGACAGATTCCCGAGCTTGGCCACAGCGCCCTCGATGTCGTTCTCCGGGAAATCCCAACCGGTGATCTCGGTAACACCATCGAGGAACTCGCGCACCGAGTCGGTCAGCACCAGAGGGAAGCGGTGGTTGCCGAGCTTGGCCACAGCCTCGGAGAGCTTGGTCACAGCATTGTCGTCGTGCACCATCGAGCCGTGCCCGGCGCGAGCCCGCACCCGCAGCTTCAACCAGCGGATACCCTTCTCGGCGGACTGGATCAGGTAGGCGCGCACGCCGTCCTTGAGCGTCACCGAGAAGCCACCGACCTCGCTAATGGCCTCGGTGCAGCCCTCGAACAGCTCGGGCCGATGATCGGCCAGCCACTGCGCCCCGTGGAAGCTGCCAGCCTCCTCGTCGGCCAGGAAAGCGAAGACGACGTCCCGCGGCGGGGTGATGCCATCGCGCTTGAGCCGTCTCGCAACGGCGAGACTCATGGCCAGCATGTCCTTCATGTCGACGGCACCCCGACCCCACACGTAGCCGTCATGCACGGCCCCGGAGAAGGGATGAACGGACCACTCGGCAGGATCCGCAGGCACGACGTCGAGGTGCCCGTGAACCAGCAGCCCACCCCGCGCCGAGTCGGCGCCAGACAACCGGGCGATGACGTTGCCCCGCCCGGGATGGTCCCCGGACTCGACATAGGTGACGTCGTAGCCGACCTCGCTGAGCTTGGCGGCCACGAACTCGGCGGCGGCCCGCTCCCCCACGAGTGTCTCAGGGTCGCCGGTGTTGGTGGTGTCGATGCGGATCAGGTCGCTGGCCAAGCCGACGACCTCGTCCTCGGCCCGCAGCAACCCAGCGTCGTGATCAGTGCCGGAGATACCCTCGTTATGTACGCTCACCAGGCATTTCTATCACCCGACCACCAAAGTGGGGGGTGCCGTTTGAGCGTGTTTGACCATGGGCTAATCTATCGACACAACACAGCGGGACGGCCCGAATGAATGAGGGCCGAACCGAAGATGTCCGAGTGGCGGAATGGCAGACGCGCTAGCTTGAGGTGCTAGTGCCCTACTAATGGGCGTGGGGGTTCAAGTCCCCCCTCGGACACAAAAATGTGGCATCCCTGCTACATCTGACGTGCCAGTGTTTGAAGGCACTCCAACACGCTGATTCAGCGTTCTCATGGCTGCCCCGCCGCGTGTGGCGGGGGTGGTCAATGTGACCGGTCCCGTGATCAAGCCGGTGGTTCCCTCTACGACACCTGTCCGACAGGACAGTGCGTCGGCGGTAGGGCATCCCCGGAGCATCGGCACGCGTCGAGCGCTTCCCCTTCCCCTTGTCCCGGCACCCCGCGAGCGTGTCGTGGTGTATGGGCTGGCGGCTGTCGATGGCCGGGGCCGGGTCGCCGATCAGGCCGTGCTCCGCGCGCTCAGCTGGGCCCCAGGCACACGACTGGCGTTCCGCGAAACCGACCACCTCCTGATCATCCGCCGTGATGCCCATGGCGTGTTCAAGATCACGAAGCAGGGGCATCTGCGGCTTCCCGCGCCGATCCGGCATTGCTGCGGCCTACTGCCCGGCGACCGTGTCCTGCTCACCGCCGAGCCCGCCCGCGGCCTCCTTGTCGTCCACCCGCCCGCTGTGCTGGACGACATGATCGCCCACTGTCACGCCACGCGGCTGGACGGTGATCTCCGATGACGACACCCCAACACCAGCTCTCGGGCGCTAATCAGGCCGATCTGGACGCCGCACGGTTGCTCCTGGCCCGCCTGGGCGTGTCGGCCGAGGACCTTCTCTCCACTCCCGCGAACCGGGCGCCGGTGCCCACGTTCACCGAATACATCCCGATCGTCTCAGCCGCGGTCACCGACGGCACCCGCCGTGTCTACAGCTCCTACTGGAACCGCATCGAGAACCACTGGGGCCACCGCCGCCTCGACGAGCCCACCCCGTCGGAGATCAAGCAACTCGTCGAACACATCAAGACCCACGTCGTCGCACGCCGCAACGCCCGCGGCGGACGCAGCGCCGGCGAGCACCTCATCGCAGCCCTGCGCTGCCTCTACCGCCACGCCGAAGACGACGAACTCATCACCCCAGCCGACAACCCCGCCAGCAAAGTCGCCAAACCCCGTCGACTGCCCTCTACCCGGAGAGCCGTCGCCGACACCCGCCTGGCCGAGATCAACCACATTGCTGCCAGCACCGGCAACGACCCGGCACTCGACACCCTCATCCTCCGGCTACACACCGAAACCGCCTGCCGCCGCGGCGGCGCACTCGCCCTACGCCCCCAAGACCTCGACCCCACCCAATGCCTCATCCTCCTCCGAGAAAAAGGCGAAACGCATCGCTGGCAGCCCATCTCCCCCACCCTTATGACCCACCTCCAGCACCACGCCGAACAACGCGGGGCCCCGCGCACTGGGCAACTGCTGCGCTACACCAACGGCAGGCCGATCACCACCCGCCGCTACGACCACCTCTGGAACCGCATCGGCACCCACCTGCCCTGGGTCGCCACCCAACAGATCTCCACCCACTGGCTCCGCCACACCACCCTCACCTGGGTCGAACGCAACTACGGCTACGCCGTAACCCGCGCCTACGCCGGACACACCGACAGCGCAGGCGACGGCACAACCACCTACACCCGCGCCACCATCCAGGAGATCGCAGCCGCACTCGCAGCCCTCACCGGCGAACCCCACCCACTCGCCTGACGACCAAGGGCCAGCACACCACATAAAATTCGATCAAAACTGAAATATCGTTCGAATTGACCTGTGGGACCGGACGCTCTGACGAACAGCGCGCGGCCCGCCCTGTCAAGCTGACGGGGGTCTTCCTTCACGAGCCCGAGGAAGGCCCGCATCACCCCAACGACCCCAACGACCCCTTGACCCCTTGACCCCTTGACCCCTTGACCCCTTGACCCCCAGTGATCAACACGGGTACTGGGGGCAAGGGCGCCGTGGCTCGACGGGGGGCATGTGCGCCGGCGTGCTGGGCATGTGGTCCCCATTTGGTCCCCGCTTCTGCGCAGCTGGCCGGGTTTTGCCTGCGGTAGCCTGTGCTTGTCATGCCTGCATCGCCGTCGCGGGCAGCGAAGGGCAACCTGCCTGCTGATCTCAGTAGCTTCGTTGGCCGTCGCCGAGAACGCACCGACGTGAAGCGCGCGTTGTCGACGTCACGGCTGGTAACCCTGACCGGCGTAGGCGGCGTAGGTAAGACTCGGCTCGCCTTACAAGTAGCGGGCGACCTTCGCCGCACATTCCCAAGTGGCGCGTGGCTGGCGGAACTGGATGGGCTGGACGCGAGCGCACTGTTACCCAACCATGTGGCGGCTGCGCTGGGTCTGCGGGAGCATTCCGTCAACTCGCGGACCTCGGCTCTGGTCAATCACATCGGCTCTCAGCGACTGCTGCTCGTCCTGGACAACTGCGAACATCTTGTTGGCGCCTGCGCACAGCTCGCAAAAAATCTGCTCCAGACCTGTCCAGAGTTGCACATCTTAGCGACGAGTCGCCAACCACTGGGCCTATACAACGAAACTGTTTTCAACATATCTCCCCTATCTTTTCCTGAATCGGATATACCACAGGAAGGAACTTACTACGAAGCCATCGACCTCTTCATCGACCGCGCGAAATCAAACCTCGGACAACCCGATTTCGCAGAACGGAACAGCCTGGACATCGCAGACATATGTCGCCAATTGGAAGGAATTCCACTAGCCATAGAAATGGCTGCCGCATGGCTCCGGGCACTGCCACCCAGGAAAATCCGCAGCCTATTGGAAGAGAAGTTTCAGATACTTACCAAAGGAAGCCGTTGCGCGACCGACCGGCAGCGAACCTTGCGGGCGTGTATCGATTGGAGTTACCATCTCTGCTCCGCCGAAGAGAGAAAGCTTTGGGCACGAATATCGGTATTTTCCGGCGGGTTCGAACTCGACGCAGCCAATGAGATCTGCATGAAATCCTTGACCCGCCATCAGACACTGGACCTGATCGCCTCACTTGTGGATCAGTCGATACTCACACGCGAGACGAACGGTGGCAGTGCTCGTTATCGACTACTGGACACCTTCCGGCAATACGGACGCGAAAAGCTTCAGGAACAGGGTGAATGGACGGCCCTCCGGAGAAGTCACCGGGACTGGTTCAGCAGACTGGTCGAGCGGGCCGATGCCGAGTGGATCAGCGACCAGCAGGTGACGTGGCTGAACCGGCTTCGACGAGAACATCACAACCTCGAAACGGCGCTAGAATTCTGCTTGACAGCGACAGGTGAGGCAGAAGCAGCCCTTCCGATCGCGGCAGATCTCCACTATTACTGGAATGCGTGCGGTCGCCTCAGCGAGGCACGTTACTGGCTGAATCGCGCGCTGAGATCCACCAACCGCCCGACCACCGATCGTGCTCGCGCGATCATCTCAGACAGTTGGCTAGCCACTCTTCAGGCTGACAAGGAGACCTCCGCAGCCCGACTCAACGAGGGGCGCGCACTCGTGCGACAACTTGATGACAGGTCGACACGTGCGCTGATCGCGCAGGCATCTGGCCTTAGGGCGATGGCCGAGGGCGAACTTGCGCGGGCGGCCATGTGGTACCGGGAGGCACTGAGTGGCTTTCGCTCGCTGAATGACCTGAATCACGAGCTTGAGACAATCCTCATGCTCGCCATTGCATGCAGCTTCGGAGGAGACTCGAATCAAGCCGCGTCTTGGCATGAGGAATGTATAGCGATCACTGAATGCCACGGGGAGTCCTGGTTCCGATCTTACGCCCTGTGGGCTTTGGGGATTTCGACATGGCGTCAAGGAGATGTTCGCCGAGCCGCCAGAATAGAAAAGAGCAGTCTTTCGCTGAAGGTCGACTTGGATGACCAGGTCGGTATTGCTTTTTGCCTCGAATCGCTGGCCTGGATCGCGGCGACGAGTGATGCGCCTCGCCGCGCCGCTACCCTGTTCGGAACGGCCGATTCACTCTGGCAAATGACGGGAGCATCGACAACGGCGTACCAGGGTATGTCTGCGTTCCATCACGAGTGCGAAGCACGAGCCCACCGCGCCCTAGGAGATGACGAGTTCAAACTCAACAGACAGATCGGGCAAGAAAAGACGTTCCAGGAAGCATTGGGCTTCGCCATGGAAACGTCCAAGAGAGCTCCGAACAAGCCAGCCGAGAAGGAAGAGCGTGAACCGGCCATACTCACCAGACGCGAGCGGGAAATCGCAACACTCGTAACCGAAGGTTTAAGCAATAACGAAATCGCTAACAGGCTTGTGATCTCCCGACGCACGACAGAAGCCCACCTTGGCCATATTTACAACAAGCTTGGTATCAGTTCCCGGATACAGCTCGTCACCTGGTTAGGAGAAACCATCCGCGGCGAGAGACATGAACAATGAGTTCTTCAACGCCCCGGCTTCGGTGCCGGATTACCGACGTTCATCCACACCGATTTGGAGTCCATCCACTCGCGGAGTGCGGTGGAGCCACCTGCAGAGCCGTTTCCGCTGTGCTTGTGTCCTCCGAAGGGCAGTGCCCAGTGCATGGCCTTGTAGGTGTTCACCCAGACGATCCCTGCTCGTAGCTGGCGCGTGAGTCGGTGCGCGCGACGGAGGTCCTCGGTCCACAGTCCCGCCGCGAGGCCGTACGGGGTGTCGTTGGCTATCTCGATGGCCTCCTGCTCGGAGTCGAACGGCAATGCTGTCGCGATCGGGCCGAAGATCTCCTCCTGGCAGATTCGCATGCGGTTGTCCTTGCTGGTGAACAGGGTCGGCTCGATGAAGTAGCCGCCGCTCAGTCGGGAGCTACTCGGCATGAGTTCACCGGTGCAGCGTCCGCCGAAAGCGAGGCCCGCGCCCTCCTCACGCCCGGTCCGCAGGTACGACCGGATGGTGTCGTACTGGGTGTCGTTGGCGATCGGCCCCATGCCCGTAGCCAGGTCCATCGGGTCGCCGACGGAGAGTTTCTCCGTCTGCTTCGCGAGCAGACCGACGAACTCGTCGTACACAGCGGACTCGATGAGAATTCGGGAGCCCGCCACGCAGGCTTGTCCCGCGTTGGGCGTGAAGATACCCGCCGCGGCTCCCGCGGCGGCGGCCTCGAGATCGGCGTCGGCGAACACGATGTTGGGCGACTTCCCACCGAGCTCAAGGAGCAGGTTCTTGATGTTCACCGTGGCCCGCTGCATGATCCGCCGCCCGGTCTCGGTGGAGCCGGTAAAACTGATCTTGCCGATGCCGGGGTGTCTCGCGATGGCGTCACCAACGGTCGACCCCTTGCCGGCGACCACGTTGACCAGCCCCGGCGGAATGTCAAGGTCGGCAAAGAGCCGGGTGGCTTCGAGGATCGATGCGGACGCCTGCTGTGCGGGTTTGACGATGACCGCGTTGCCTGCGGCAGTCGCGGCGGCGACCTTGGCGAAGAAGACCGGCAGCGGACCATTCCACGGGATGATCACTGCTGCGACGCCGACCGGCTCCCACAGGGTGTAGGCGAAGGTGTCGGGGCGGATATCGACGGTCGAGCCCTCGATGTCCTCGGCCAACCCGGCGAGATAGCGCACCTGCATCGCTGCACCGGGAAGCTGGGCGAACCGAGTCTCCCGTAGCGGCCGTCCGTTGTCCCGCGTTTCCACTTCGGACAAACGCTCGGCATTCGCTTCGATGGCATCCGCCCAAGCACGCAGGCGTGCGGCGCGCTCGGCGGCGGGGACACGCCCCCAGTCGCTGTTCTCGAAAGCGTCTTGGGCCGCCGCGACCGCGTCGTCGACATCCTCGCTCGTTCCGTCGGGGATCTGCGCCCACACTTCGCCGGTCGCTGGGTCGATCGAGTCCAGCCACCGTCCAGAGCGCGCCTGCCGGTTCCGGCCGCCGATGTAGTTGAGGAACTGTGCCGTCACGATGTTCTTCCTCTCTGTCCAGCCGCAGCTCACTGGCCTGCGAGCTTGGACACGACCGGAAGGAAATCCTCTAGGTCGGTTTCGTTGTGCAGCACGAAGTAGCTGAGGCCCGTCTCAGCGCGCCATTGCTGGAGCTTCTCGACCATCTGCGCCACGTCACCGGTGAGAACCTGTGGTGTCTCATCGGCTTTCGACAGGTCGACCTCGCTCCACGAAGCGACCGCACGCGTGCCGCCGACCTTCTGGATACTCGTCCCGAGCTCGATCTGATTGAAGCGTTCACCCGCGGCATCGCGAATGATGTCGATCTTGCGCAGGAAGTTCTGCAAGCCGCCGTCGGCCGGATCGGGAGCGCTGCCGTCCGGCAAGACCCGCTGCGCCAGGTTGACGACATCTGCCTCTCGTGCGGCGAGACGCAGCATTCCCGGACCGCCACCTCCCAGGAGGATCCGCGGGAAAGGTTTTTGCACAGGCTTCGGCTCCTGCACGAGATCGTTGATCGTGTAGTGCTCGCCCTGGAAGGAAAACGAACCTTCGCTCCAGCATCCCTTCATCACCTGGAGCGACTCCTTCAGGCGAGCAAAACGCGCCTTGGGCGAATCGAACTGGATGCCGGTGGCGTCGTATTCCTTGCGCATCCACCCCGTGCCGATTCCGAGTTCGAGCCGGCCACCGGAGAGCACGTCGATCGTCGCGGCCTCCTTCGCGAGGACGACCGGGTGGCGATAGTCGTTGGAGAACACCATCGTTCCGATCCGCAGCCGGGTCGTGGCGTCCGCAGCAGCCATCATCGCGGCGACCGGAGCGAATCGCGGACCGACGAAGTGGTCTGGCACGAGAACAACGTCGAACCCGGCATCCTCCAGCCTGCGGGCTTTGTCCGCCCATTCCCTGCGGGAGGACGCGAGACGGACGACGGCACCGAAGCGGAACGAACATACGGGCATGACGATTTTCTCCCTCGCGGTGCGGATTTCTGTTGTGATGCGCGTCGTTCTCTCAGTCATAAACCGGGCCAGCCAGGGACCCGCCGTCCACGACGAACTCGGCACCGGTGCAGTACGACGACTCATTGCCGGTCAGGAACAGCACTGCGGCGGCGATCTCCTCGGGCCGACCGATCCGGCCCAGCGGCAGACGAGCGAAGGCAGCATGTGCGTCGGGGTTCATCGCCTCCACTCCCTGCGGGGCGATCATCGCGGTCGCGACACTGCCCGGCGCAACGGTGTTGACCCGGATGCCCTGACCACCCAGCTCCAGCGCCGCCGTGCGGGTCATACCGCGAACGGCCCATTTGGAACCTGAGTAGGCGATGGTCCCCGAAACCCCGACGAACCCGTTGATCGATGCGGTGTTGACGATGGTGCCGCCGCCCGCCTCGGCGATCGCTGGAGCCGCCGTCTTCATACCGAGGAAAACGCCGACCTGGTTGACCTCGACGACCTGGCGGAACCGCTCGGCCGTCGTCTCTTCGATCGGTGCGAAGTGGAGGACGCCCGCGTTGTTGACCAAAGCATCGAGTTTGCCGAACCGGCGCACGGTGAGGTCGACGGCATGCAGCCAGTCGTTCTCATCGGTCACGTCGAGGTGGACGTACTGTGCCGCGTCACCGAGGTCCGCGGCGAGATTCTCGCCCGGCTCGTCGAGCACGTCGCCGACGACCACCTGTGCGCCCTCGTTGACGAACAACCGGGCGACCGCCTCTCCTTGGCCGCGCGCACCGCCGGTGACCAGCGCGACCCTACCGTCCAACCGTCCCATGAATGCCCTCTCGTGGATCTTCAGCCCCGGGTCCGCTCGTACTTCTCGCGTGCGCGGCGAGCCGCCTCGTTCGCAACGCTGATGGCGCGCTCGGAGTTGGCTTGGAAGCTCGCCCAGTTCTCCTCGCGTCGGCCGGTCGCGTCCTGGAAGTGCGGGATGACGTACTCCGCGAACAGTTCCAGCGATCGCAGGGTGTCCGTGTGGTCGGCCCAGTCCTGCAGCATGATCAGGTAGGTGCCGAAGCCACCGGAGCTTTCTTGGAGCCCTTCGATGTGCTCGATGGCATCGGCGGGAGTGCCGATGACGCCCATCCCTGTTTGCCGAAACACGTCCACCTTGGACGCATCCGTCGGCAGTCCGGCGGATTCGATGAGGTTGCGGAGTATGCCTGCGTCGCGGAAGAAGTACGCGCCGGATTCCTCGATGCCGTAGCTGACCTGGTCTTCGGCCTTTGCTCTGGTGGTCGCGATGTGCATCGGCGTGACCAGGCGCCAGGACGAGCGGTCCGGCGCGGGTTGTCCGGCACTGGCCGATTCCTGCTCCGCGATCCGCCAGTGCTCCGCGAGCGCCTCTTTGCCCGCCGGGGTGGACACGGTCAACGCCAGCATGGGCAGGCCCATGCGACCCGCCAGGCGCGGTCCGGACGGGGATGCCACGGCGGTGACGAGGATTTCGGGTCGCGGCCGGGTGTACGGCTTCATCTGCAGCTGCGCCCGGCACAGCTCGAACCACTCGGTCTTCCGGTCAATGTGGCCTTCCTGGTCCAGCAGAGCGAGGATCGCCTCCAGGGACTCCTCCATGCGCTCGCGCGCAGAGGTGTAGTCGATACCCAGCATGGCCGCGTCCGACGGGAGGGCGCCGGGGCCCACGCCCGCGATCAACCTGCCCCGCGTGAGGTGGTCGAGGAGGACGATGCGGTCGGCGACGTTGAACGGGTGGTGGTACGGCAGGGAGATCACCCCGGTGCCGAGCTTGATCCGCTTCGTGCGCTGAGCGGCGGCGGCGATCATGATCTCGGGGCTGCCGAAGATCTCCCACCCGCTGGAGTGGTGTTCGCCGAAGTACACCTCGTCGAAGCCAAGGACGTCGAGCTTCTCGGTGACCTGGAGGCTGCGTTCGAGGTCCCAGCTCGGGTTGCCGCTCGGGCGGTACTGCGGTGGCAGGAAGACCCCGAACCGCATCCGCTTCCGACACTCGTCGACCATCGTGCCTCAGCTCCGTCCGTCCACGTTGACGCATTCGACTCACCGGAGAGCGGTGACCCACCAAACCTTGACCAAGCGCCTGCTTGGTGTCAAGCTTCTTCGCGGCGCACGCGTTTTGTCAAGCGCCCACTGGGAAACATCCCGCCTCGAACATGCGGAGGTCAGGCGCCGTGAACGATTTCGAGGGGCGCGTCGGCCTGGTCACCGGCGCGGGATCCGGCATGGGCCGCGCGGTCGCGCTGGACCTGGCGGCACGAGGCGCGCGCGTCGCTGTGCTCGAAATCCGCGAGACCGCGGCCCACGACGTGCTCGCGGATTTACCCGGTCGACCAGGACGCCACCTGGCCGCGACGGCCGACGTCACCTCGCCTGACGAGGTCGAGGAAACCGTAGGCGCTGTGATCGAGACGTTCGGCGGCGTGGACCTCCTCTGCAACACGGCAGGGATTCCCGACGATGCGACGCCGTGCCACGAGATGTCTCTTGAGCAGTGGCATCGAGTTCTGTCCGTCGACCTGACGGGCCCGTTCGTCGTGAGCCGAGCGGTGCTGCCGTCCATGCTCTCGCGTGGGAGTGGGGCGATCGTCAACGTCGCCTCGATGGCCGGCTTGGTCGCCAGCGGTGGTGGCGTCGCCTACACAGCGGCGAAACACGGACTGCTGGGCCTGACGAAGCGGCTCGCGCTGGAGTACGGACCACGCGGAATCCGCACGAACGCCGTTTGTCCCGGCTACATCGCGACGCCGATGAACCTGCCCTACCGCGACATGTTGAAAGAGACCGTGGAGGCGACTCCTGCTGGGCGTTGGGCCGAGCCAGAAGAAGTCGCCCGCCTAGTGTCATACCTGCTCGGGGACGACGCCCGCTACATCCTTGGAGCGGTTTTCACCATCGATGGCGGAGCCACTGTCGTCTGACCCACCAGACCATCTGCGATGACGTCGATGAACTCGGCGGGCTGACCGAAGAGCTGGGCACTGCCGTGTGCGCGTTTGAAGTACAGGTGAGCGTCGTGCTCCCAAGTGATGGCAACGCCGCCGTGCAGTTGAATCATCTCAGCGGTCACGTGTTGAAAGGCTTCCGAGCAAACGGCTTTGGCTACCGCGGCGTCCAGCGCCAGCTCGGCATCGGCGTCAAGTGCCGATCGCAGGGCGGCGTAGGACGCCGAACGAGCAGCCTCGGCGAACACGTAAGCGTCGGCCATCCGATGCTTGAGGGCCTGGAAACCACCGATGGGCCGGCCGAACTGCTGCCGCTGTTTGCTGTACTCGACCGTCAATTCCAGGGCTCGCTCGGTCGCGCCGACCTGCTCTGCCGTCAGCGCCACCAGGGTCAGATCGCGCACCCGCTGGAAGGCATGGGCGTATACGCCAGTGTCCAAGCGCTGCGCCGAGGCGCCAGCCAGTTCGACAATCGCGAGCCGACGGGTTTGATCCATCGTCGGCGTGTGCTCTACGCGGACACCCGCTGCACCTGGGTCGACCTCGAAGAGACCGACGCCGTCCGACGTGTGTGCAACGACGAGAAGGACGTCCGCGATGTCTCCGTCGAGCACGTAATGCGCCACACCATCCACCGAGGATTGCGAAGCCGTGACCACCGGCGAGTTCGTCGGCCAGTGACCATCCTCGCCCGCCCACGCCATCGCTGCGATGCTGCTGCCGTCGGCGATGGCTGGCAGCAGGCGCCGGCACGCCGAGTCGTTCCCCGTGGCGAGCAGGGCTTGTCCGCACAGCACGACGGACCCGAGCATCGGATTCGGCGTCAGCTTTCGGCCGAGTTCTTCCAACACCACGTGGGTTTCGGCAAAGGTCGCACCGATCCCGCCGTAGTCCTCCGGTATGGCCAGCGCTGCCACGCCGATCTGCTCGCAAAGGGTCGACCAGAGCTTGTCATCGCGGCCGCGTGGGCTGTCGATCGCGGCACGCACGGCAGCTGAATCGGAGCGCTTGGCCAGCAGCGCCCGCACTGATTCGCGCAGCGCGCGGGCTTCGTCGGTTTCTGTCGGATTCATCGTCCTATCCCCGGTTCTGAAGTTCGTCCAGCACCCGCTTGCGATGGAACGACGCACCACCCCAGGAACCAGTGAGCGCCCGGATCTTCGTCAGCCAGAGCCCGAGGTTGTGTTCTGCGGTGTAGCCGATCGCGCCATGCACCTGCAGCGCGGTTCGGGCCGCCAAATAGGCTGCCTCGCCGGCCGCGGCCTTCGCGGCCGAAACATCTCTGCTCACTGTGCCGCTGCTCGCTTGCACCGCGACCGCCGCGCCGTAGAGCAGTGGCCTGGCCAGCTCCAGTTTCGTGACGACGTCGGCGAGCAGGTGTTTGATCGCCTGGTACTGTCCGATGGGCTTGCCATATTGGAAGCGCTGCTGCGCATAGCTGTTCGCTGCGTCCAGCAGCCATCGCCCGGCACCGAGCAGTTGTGCGGCGACCGCGAGCACGCCGAGGTCGAACGCCCGTTTCGCGACCGTCACGTCCTCGGCCAGCGGCAAGGCGTCGCCGCGCGTACGGAACAGACGTCGCGCTGCGTCGACCGACCGGATCACGTCTGTTTCGACGCCAGGCGACTCCTCGATCACCGCCCCACGCAGGCAGAGGAGGAAATCGGCAACGTCAGCGTCGAGTGCCAGTGGCACGTGCGGAGGCGCCAGCACGGTGGCGAAGCTCTGCCCCGCTGCGATCCGAGGCAGCCACCGCTCGGCTGCGCCGTCATCCACGAGCGCACTCAGGACCGCCGGGACGACGACGGCCGTTTCCACGATGGGTCCAGGCACGCAGTGGTAGCCGAGCGCCTCGAAGGCAACCACCGCATCAGCGGCGTCGGCCTCAAGACCGTCGAACCGCTCGGGTACGAGTAGCCCGGCCACCCCGAGATCACTTAACCCGCGCCACAGCTTCACGCCGGGTTCGTGCCTGCCATCCGCCCACGCGCGGATGGCCGCCGGCGTATCCGCTTCGGAAAGCAGGTCGCGCAAGCTAGTGGCGAACTGTCGCTGTTCGTTCGAGACTGCGAATTTCATCGTCCCCGGTCCCTCGGCAGCTTCAACAGCCGCTCGGCGATGGTGTTGCGCTGAATCTGGTCGGTACCGCCGTAAATAGGTCCCGCCAGCGAGAACAGATATCCGTCGATCCACGACCCGCTGAGCTCGCCTGCCGGGCCGAGGATGTCGAGAGCGGTCTCGTGCAGAGAAACGTCCAAGTGCGACCAGAACAACTTGTTCACACTGGATTCCGGGCCCAGAGAACCGCCTTCCGCCAGGCGGGTCACCGTGTCGAAGGTGTAGAGCTGGTAGGCACGTGTGCCGATCCACGCGTCCGCCACGCGATCCGCGGCAGCCTCCGGCTCACCGGTTTCTCGCCACAGGTCGACAAGCCGATCAGCCGCGGCGAGAAAGCGGCCGGGACTGCGCAGCGAGAGTCCACGTTCGTTGTTGGCGGTGGTCATCGCCACCGACCAGCCGTTGCCCACCTCACCGATGACATCGGCGTCGGGCACGAACACCTCTTCGAGAAAGATTTCGGCGAATCCGGTTTCGCCGTCGAGCTGTGGGATCGGGCGCACGGTCACGCCATCGGACCGCAGGTCGAACATGAAGTACGTGAGCCCACGATGGCGCTGCGACTCGGGATCGGTGCGAAACATACCGAATGCGCGGTCGGCGAACGCCGCGCGCGAGCTCCACGTCTTCTGGCCGGACAGCAGCCAGCCGCCGTCGGTGCGCACCGCGTGGCTGCGCAACGCCGCGATGTCACTTCCGGCCTCCGGCTCCGACCAGGCCTGAGCCCAGATCTGATCACCTCGGGCCATCGGCGGAAGGATCCGGTCCCGCTGCTCTTCCGTACCGTGGGCGAACAGCGTCGGCGCGAGCATGAAGATGCCATTCTGGCTCACCCGGCCTGGGGCACCTGCCGCGTAGTACTCCTCCTCGAAGAGCACCCACTGCAGGAGAGACACGTCCCGACCGTGATAGGCCTGCGGCCAGGACACCACCGAAAGCCGAGCATCGGCGAGCTTGGCCTCCCATTCGCGGTGTGCGGCGAATCCCTCCGCGGTGTCCATTGACGGCAGTCCCGGCCGAGGCACGTTCGCTTCGAGCCAGTTCCGCACCTCGGTGCGGAAGGCGGCCGACTCGGAGGTGATGTCGAGGTCCATTAGCGTGCTCCCGAATCCCGCATGGAACGGGCGGTTTGGCCGCCGAGCGAGTCGGAAGCCGTCTCCGCGTTGTGGGCGTGGGCGAAGTGGTGCAGTCCGAACACCGAGTCCATGCCGGAGCGCATGCCCATGAGATCTTCTGCCTGGTTGACCGCCTTCTTGGCCAGGGCGAGGCCGAACGTCGGCATTTCCGAGATCCGTTCGGCCAGTTCGAGAGCGCGTTGTTCGAGCTCGTCGACGGGCACGATGCGGTTGACCATGCCCCATTCTTTGGCCTGCTGGGCGGTGAAGCGGTCCCCGGTGAAGAGGACATCCTTCGCTGCCCGAGGACCCAGTACCCAAGGATGCGCGAAGTACTCCACTCCGGGAATCCCCATCCGCACCACGGGATCGGCGAAGAACGCGTTCTCGGCGGCCACAATGAGATCGCACGTCCACGCAAGCATCAGACCGCCCGCGATGCACGCCCCCTGCACCGAGGCGATCAAGGGCTTGGGAATCTCACGCCACCTCCGGCACATGCCGAGATAGACCTCGGATTCCCGGGCGAACCGCCGATCCCCGCCGTCCTTGTCGGTGTGGTCCCACCACAGCACGGCCCTGCGATCGAAGGCCTGGTCCGCGTCCCGCCCCGGGCTGCCGATGTCATGCCCTGCCGAGAAGTGCCGGCCCTCACCGGCAAGCACGATCACCTTCACCGCGGAATCGTTCACCGCGCGAGCGAAGGCATCGTCGAGTGCGTAGGTCATCGCCGAGTTCTGCGCGTTGCGGTACTCGGGCCGGTTCATCGTGACCAGCGCGACCGGACCTCGACGTTCGTAACGGACGACGTCATCAGTCATGCGTTCTCCAGCCTTCCCGAAACAAGCAAGCGCTTGGTATGCTACCGCCTCGGCGTTGGCTCGCCAAGTAGCAACGGAGGTGCGGGTGAAAAAGGAGAGCCGCGATCTGGAGACATTCCGCAGCGCGGTCGCCGACTGGCTGGCGGACAACCTCTCCGGCGACTTCGCAGAATTGCGCGGACTCGGCGGCCCTGGTCGTGAGCACGAGGCTTTCGAACTCAGACTCGTCTGGGAAAGGCACCTGGCTTCCGCCGGCTGGACGTGCGTCGGCTGGCCCGCAGAATTCGGCGGACGGGGCCTGAGCATTGCCGAGCAAGTGGTCTTCCACGAGGAGTACGCCGCCTCCGGCGCTCCTGCGCGGGTCAACCACCTGGGCGAGCAGTTGCTGGGTCCCACCCTGATCGCATTCGGCACCCCGCAGCAGCAGGAGCGGTTCCTGCCGAAGATCGTCGCGGTGGAAGAGCTGTGGTGCCAGGGCTACTCCGAGCCCGGCGCGGGTTCGGACCTGGCCGCGGTGTCGACCTCAGCGGTGCGCGACGGGGATGACTGGGCGATCAACGGCCAGAAGGTGTGGACGTCCCTCGCCCACGTCGCCGACTGGTGCTTCGTGCTCGCTCGCACCGAACCGGGATCCCAGCGGCACCACGGGTTGTCCTACCTGCTCGTGCCCATGCACCAGGAGGGCGTGACGGTGCGCCCCATCCAACAGCTGACCGGGACGTCGGAGTTCAACGAAGTCTTCTTCGACGGCGCTCGTACCGCTGCGGACATGGTGGTCGGAAAACCCGGCCAGGGGTGGCCGGTCGCGATGGCCACCCTCGGGTTCGAGCGCGGGGTGTCGACGCTGGGCCAGCAGATCGGGTTCCGGCAAGAGCTGGAAAGCATCATCGACGACGCGAACCGGACAGGTGCCCTTGCCGACCCCGTACTGCGGGCGGATCTGGCCAGGGCATGGATCGGGCTGCGGCTGTTGCGGGCGCACGCGCTTCGCACGCTGGGCACCGAGCCGGGGCCCGAGGTGGCCGTCGGGAAGCTGCTGTGGGCGCAATGGCATCGCGGGCTGGGCGAGCTAGCCATGCGAGTGCGCGGAGCACGCTCGCTCGTCGCCGAGGCCGCGCCGTACGAACTGGACGAGTGGCAGCGGCTGTTCCTCTTCTCCCGCGCCGACACCATCTACGGCGGCTCGGACGAGATCGAACGCAACATCATCGCCGAGCGGGTGCTCGGCCTGCCGAGAGAGGCGCGACCGTGATCATTCCCGAATACCCGGCTGGACACGACCTGCTCAAAGGCAAGACCGTGGTCGTCACGGCCGCCGCGGGAACCGGGATCGGTGCTGCCGCGGCGAAACGCGCCCTCGAAGAGGGAGCGAGCGTGGTCGTCAGCGACTGGCACGAACGTCGGCTGGCCGAGAAAGCGGCGGAACTGGCCGAACTCGGCGAGGTTCATGCGATCCGTTGCGACGTCACCGACGAGGACCAGGTGCAAGCGCTGATCAACGGCGCGGCCGAGCACTTCGGCCGCATCGACGTGCTGATCAACAATGCGGGGCTCGGCGGAACCAAATCGGTGCTGGAGATGACCGACGAGGAATGGTCCCGCGTCCTCGACATCACGCTCAACGGGACGTTCCGCTGCACCCGGGCGGCGCTGCGGCAGTTCGTCGCGCAGGGTGGAGGTGGCTCGATCGTCAACAACGCCTCCGTGATCGGATGGCGTGCGCAGCCGGGCCAGGCCCACTACGCAGCGGCGAAAGCCGGCGTGATGGCGCTGACCCGCTGCTCTGCGCTGGACGCCGCCGAGCACGGCACAAGGATCAACGCGGTTGCCCCGAGCCTCGCGATGCATCCGTTCCTGGCCAAGGTCACCACCGATGACTTACTCCGCGATCTGGAGAAACGCGAGGCATTCGGCCGGTCGGCGCAGCCGTGGGAGATCGCCAACGTGATGGTGTTCCTCGCCAGTGACTACGCGAGCTACCTCACCGGGGAAGTCGTGTCCGTCAGCAGCCAACACCCCTGAGGAGAAGCAGTGCCCGAGGCATACCTGATCGACGCGGTGCGCACGCCCGTGGGCAAGCGCGGCGGCGCGCTGAGTTCGATGCACTCCGCCGACCTTGGCGCGCATGTTCTCAAGGCCATCGTCGACCGCAACGGCGTCAATCCGGCACTCGTCGAGGACGTGATCTTCGGCTGCACGGACACGCTGGGTTCGCAGGCAGGCAACATCGCGCGCACCGCGTGGCTGGTCGCAGGGTTCCCCGACCACGTACCCGGCGTAACCGTGGACCGGCAGTGCGGTTCCAGCCAGCAGGCGGTGCAATTCGCCGCGCAAGCCGTCATGTCCGGAACCGCTGATCTGGTGGTGGCCGGTGGCGTGCAGAACATGAGCCAGATCCCGATCAGTGCGGCCATGCTCGCCGGGCGGGAATTCGGCTTCGACGACCCCTTCTCCGGCTCCAAGGGCTGGCAGGAACGCTACGGCAGCGTTGAAGTGTCGCAGTTCAACAGCGCCGACATGATCGCCAGGCATTGGGATATCAGCCGGAAAGCCATGGAGGAGTTCGCCTACACCAGCCACCAGCGGGCGATCACCGCGATCGACACCGGTCGCTTCGACCGGGAGACGGTCCCGGTCGACGGCGTCCTGCATGACGAGGGGCCACGCCGGGACACCAGCCTGGAGCGGATGGCCGGGCTGCAACCGCTGAGCGAGGGCTCGCGGATCACCGCAGCAGTGGCCAGCCAGATCTCCGACGGCGCCAGCGCGGCCTTGGTGGCGTCCGAAGCGTTCGTGCGGGAACACGGGATCAAACCCCGCGCCCGCGTCCACCACCTGTCGGTGCGCGCGGCTGATCCGGTGTGGATGCTCACCGGCCCCATTCCGGCCACCGCGCACGCCTTGCGCAAGTCGGGGCTCGCAGTCGAGGACATCGATCTGTTCGAGGTCAACGAAGCGTTCGCCAGTGTCGTACTGGCTTGGCTGGCCGAAACCGGTGCCGATCCCGAGCGGGTCAACGTCAACGGCGGCGGCATCGCACTGGGCCATCCGATTGGCGCCACCGGCACGAAACTGCTCGCCACCCTGCTGCACGAACTCGAACGCCGTGGTGGCCGCTACGGCTTGCAGACGATGTGCGAAGGCGGCGGCACCGCGAACGTCACCATCATCGAGCGCCTCTGAGGCCCGCAGGACGATGGCCGCTGGAGGTGATCTCCAGCGGCCATCGGTCCCCGGCGAAGCCGGACCATCATGCCGGAACTTCCTTGTCACGCAGCGACTTAGGGTCGATGACTTCCCGGATGAGGCGCAGCTCCTCCGATGTGGGTTCCCTCGTGACGCCGGCCGAGGTGAGGTCGAGCTCGAAAGAGGTCGCCGCTTGCACCTGTGCCGGCTCGACCCCGGGGTGCAGGCTGACCGCGCGCATCGAGTGGTCGGGGCCGGCGAAGTCGAACACGCCGAGGTTGGTGACCACGCGGTGCACGTCGTGGAACCGCTGGGCTGATGGGCCGGCCTTTGCGGCGTTGTCGTACCCGACCCCGGACACGACGTCCACTGAGTTCACGAACACACGCTTGTTGTGCCTGGGCACCCAGTAGCTCGTGCGGTGGTTGACGGTGTTGCCCGGCGCACCACGGACCCCGAGCAGCTGCTTGGCCGGACGGGCATGCTTTCCAATCACGGAGATGTTCTGGTTGCCGAACCGGTCGAGCTGGCTGGCGCCCATCACCACGTGGCGCCGGCCGTGCGGGACGATCGTGTCCAGCATCTTGCGGAACGGCTGCCACCCTTCGATTCCGCCACCGCTGGTGAGCAGATACGCCTCGCCGTCGGACATCAGCAGATCCGGTTCGAAGGTCAGGCGTGCGAGTTTCGCGCCGATCGAAGGAATCAATCCCATCGGGCTGGCCAGGATTTCCCCGTCACCCCGGAACAACTCGGCGACCGCCACGACCGCGATCTCCGCCCTCGTCGCGCTCATGACTGGTCCGCCTCTCCGCGATTCACAGTGGTGGTTGCGTCCAGCCCAATCTCGCGTTTCGCGGTTTCTTGTGGCTGGCTTACGTCACGGTCCCCTGGGGTACGGTTGAGGAGGACTGGGGTTGACACAGGGCTACTCACGCCACCTCCTCGTCAAATCTGTCCACCTCAGACAGATAGGTTTCCTCATCCCCGGTCAGGAACCGATCGACGAAGGAAGGCCATCGGTCCAGGTCCTTCGCGCACTCCACGTAGTGCCGCTGGAAACTCTCATCCCGGCCGTAGTCCGGGACCGCCGTCGTGAAATGTGCACCGCGCGGTGCTTCCACCACGCCATCGACGTTGCTCCGGTTGAGCAGCAGCGACTGCACATGACCGGCGGCGGCCAGCTCCGTGGTGTCGACGACCTGCTCCGCCGATACGAACCGTTTTCTCGCCGCCATGCAGAATAGATCGTCGAAGTAGGGGTCCGGGCCGAGATACTGCGCATTCCCTCGCGCGTCTGCACGATTGAGGTGGACCAGGGCCACGTCGAGGTGCTGCGCCGGCACGGCGATCAGCTCCTCACCATCGTCATAAGGCGAACGCACGGTCTTCAGTCCGGGGTTCACGTGCACCACGTCGGAGCCCAGGCCCGCGCGGGTGGGCAGGAATGGCAACCGCTGCGCGGCGGCGGACAGCGCCGCGCAGAACATCCCCTCGTCGTACTCGGTGACCGCGACCTGTCCGGTCTCGCGTGCCCGGCCGAACCAGGGGTCCAAGGAGATCGAGTCGAGCGTCACGAAACCGAAGACGACCCGGCGGACCTTGCCCGCGGCGCACAGCAACCCCACGTCCGGGCCGCCGTAAGAAACCACCGTCAGGTCCTTCACCTGCGATCGGAGGATCGCGCGCACCAAGGCCATCGGTTTGCGCCGCGACCCCCACCCGCCGATCCCGATCGTCATCCCGTCCGAGAGCTCGGACACCACCTCATCGGCGGTCATCCTCTTGTCAGCCATCACTTCGCCTTGTCCTTGAGAAATGCGTCTCTGGCCTCATCAGCCGCGCCCAGCAGGTTGAGTTCGAAGGTGAAGCCCTGCTCGAACCGGTAGCTGCGGTGCACGTTCTGGATGTCGATGCCGTTGAGGGCTTCTTTGGCTGCTCGGATCACACGAGGATCCTTCTGCGCGATGTCCCGGGCCACGGCCATTGCCGCTTCGTCGAGCTCGTCGCGTGGAACCACTTGGTACACCGAGCCGCAGGCGTGCAGTTCGCCGGCGCTGATGGTGCGAGCGGTGAAGTACAGCGTGCGCATCAAGTGCTGCGGGACGAGACGCGCCAAGTGCGTGGCGGCACCCAGCGCGCCGCGTTCCACCTCGGGCAGGCCGAATGTCGCATCCTCGGATGCCAGAACCGCATCCGCGTTGCCCACCAGTCCGATCCCGCCGCCCATGCAGAAGCCGTGCACTGCGGCGATAACCGGCACCGCGCAGTCGTACACCGCGGCGAACGCCGCGTAGCAACCGCGGTTCGCCCCCACCAGCGCCTCGTATCCGTTGCAGCGCTGGATTTCCTTGATGTCCACGCCGGCGTTGAAACCACGGCCCTCGGCGCGTAGTACCACGGCACGCACGCTGGGATCGTCTCCCGCGCGCTTGATCGCTTCGGCCAGGTCGAACCAGCCTTGCACCGGCAACGCGTTGACGGGCGGGTAGTCGACGGCGACGACCTCGATGGATTCCTCCCGCCTGGTGGTGATAATTGGCATCAGCTCGCTCCGTAAACGGGTTCGGGTGCAGGTCCCTCGGCGAGCAGTTTCGCGACCACCGGCCCGAGTTCGGCGGGCTGCCAGCGCTCGCCCTTGTATTCGGCAGGCCCGTGCCGCCACGACTGCGCCACCGAGACCTTGCCGCCCTCGACCTCGAACACCCGGCCTGTGACCTCGTCGGACTCCTCGCTGCCCAGCCAGACGACCAACGGCGAGACGTTCTCCGGTGCCATCACGTCGAACCCGTTCTCCGGCCGGGCCATCGTGTCGGCGAAGACCTCTTCGGTCATGCGAGTGCGGGCAGCAGGCGCGATCGCGTTGACCGTTACGCCGTAGCGCGCCAACTCGGCGGCGGCGACCACTGTCAGGCCGGCGATGCCTGCTTTGGCCGCCGAGTAGTTTGCTTGTCCGACGCTGCCCAGCAGGCGCGCGCCCGAGCTGGTGTTGATCACTCTCGCCCGGCGCGCCCGCCCCGCTTTCGCCTCCGCGCGCCAGTAATCCGCAGCGTGCCGCAGCGGCGCGAAATGGCCCTTGAGATGCACGCGGATCACCGCGTCCCATTCGTCTTCGCCGAGGTTGACCAGCATTCGGTCGCGGACGAAACCCGCGTTGTTGACCAGCACGTCGAGACGGCCGAAGTGCTCCAGCGCGGTGTTGATCAACTCTCGCGCGCCCGTGAAATCCGCGACGTCGTCGTTGTTGGCGACGGCTTTGCCTCCCGCCGCTTCGATCTCCGCGACCACCTGCGCAGCGGGTCCCTCGCCGCTGTCGGATCCGTCCAGCGCGACGCCGACGTCGTTAACGACGACCAACGCGCCCTCGGCCGCGAATGCGAGGGCGTGCGCGCGACCGATCCCGCGGCCGGCTCCCGTGACGATCACGACCCTGTCTCGGCACAACTTGCTCAATGCCCCTCCTTTTGGTTGACGTCGGCGGCGGCTAGGAACGCGGGCCTCTCGCCCCCGCCGTGGACGAGCAGCGTTGCTCCGGTGACGTAGGAAGCGCTCGCCGAAGCCAGGAACACCGCGCATGCGCCCACTTCATCGGGCTCGGCGAGGCGTCCGAGCGGCACGGTCTTGCCCACGGCCTCGACTCCCTCGGCACTGCCGTAGTGCAGTTCGGCCTGCTCGGTACGGACCATGCCGACGTTCAGGGCGTTGACGCGTACTTTCGGCGCCCACTCGACCGCGAGAGTCGCCGTCAGGTTGTCGAGCCCGGCTTTCGCCGCCCCGTACGCCGCCGTGCCAGGCGACGGTCGGGTACCGCTGACACTGCTGACCATCACGATCGAGCCACCGCTGTCTTGCCGTTGCATCACGGCGTTGGCATGCCGGGCCACCAGCAGCGGGGCCAGCAGGTTCAGCTGCACGATCTTGTCGTGAAAGCGCGGCGGCGCCTCGGCGGCCAACGCGTACGGGCTTCCGCCCGCGTTGTTGACCAGCACGTCGAGGCGACCATGCAGGCTGACAATCCTGTCCACGAGTTCGCGCACCTGCTCGGGGACCCGCACGTCGCACGGCAGGAAACCCGCCCGGCGGTCACCCGAGGACACCAGCGCGTCCGGCTCGTTCCTCGCACAGGCCACCACGGTGGCGCCCGAATCGAGGAAAGCGCGGACGATTCCGGCTCCCACCCCACGCACGCCACCGGTGACCAGCACCACCTTGCCTGACCAGCTCATCAGTTCACGATACCAAGCAATCGCTTGGTTTAGGAAGGCCGATGTGCAGGCTACAGCACGGCCAAAGGGTTCAGGGGGCTGGCGGTACCACCGTCGATCGGCAGTGGGGCCGCGATGAAAAGGAACTCGCTCCGCCCGGTCGACGCCAGCTCGTCCAGGAACATCATTTCCATCAGGTAGACCCCGTGCTGCCACAGGGTGAGCAAGTGGATGTCCTCGTCCACGGTTCCCGCGAAGAGGCCGTCGTCGCCGATGGCACCGACCGCCACGTTGTCACAACCGATCGCCACGACGTCGCTCTCCACCAGCCAGCGTCCTGCCGAGTAGGCAATACCGGGCTGGGCGCCTTGGTAACACCGCGGGTCGGCCTCGAACACCCGTGGCCAACCAGTACGCACCAGCACGACATCACCGCTGCGCGGTCGCACGCCCGCCGCTTCCGCACAGGCGGCGAGCAGCTCGTCGTCGATCACAGTCGTAGGATCGACGTGGTCCACCTGCAAATAGCCCGCCACGTCGAGCAGCACGCCGCGAGTCACGATCACGCCGAGCTTGTCGATCCCGCACCGTGTCGCACCGTAGCTGCGAACGCGGTCTGCCGACTGTCCGTTGAAAAGCTGGTCGTTGCGCCACATGTGTGCCAGCGCGTCGATGTGGGTCGTCGTCCCATGTGGAGAGATGAGGAGCGCATCGTCCGCGACGGACATTTCGCCCTTGATCTTGCGTGCTCCCGCCGCATAGTCGCCACCGTCGACGGACATGTAATGCTGCGGGAGCGGACGCCCGGCCAAGTGCGGCACCCGCTGGGCCCCGCCGTTGGAAGTCGCGCCCCGAATGGGCATCGCCAGTGCCAGTACCCGGCCTTCCCGAACGACGGACGCGGCTCGAAGCACCACCTCCGGAGTCAGCAGGTTTGCCGCGCCCCGCTCGTCGTGCGTACCCCAGCGGCCCCAGTTCCCGAACGGCTCGGTCATCGCATCCTCGCTCAATTCATCGTCACCCCACCGGAAACGCTCAGCGTCTGCCCGGTGATGTAGCCCGCCCTGGGACCGGCTAGGAACCCGACGTAAGCGGCTACCTCATCCGCCGTGCCCGTTCGCCGCAGGGGAATGCTCTTCAGCAACGTGTCCATCATCTTGGGGTTGCGCTCGGCATGGTTGCGCAGCATGGGCGTGTCGACCAGGCCGGGACAGACGACATTGCTGGTGATCCCGTACCGTGCCGTTTCCCTCGCCAAGGTCTTGGCCAGCCCGAACAACCCCGCCTTGCACGCGGCATAGATGCTCTCGCCGCCGGCCCCGGCTCTGGCCCCATCGGTCGAGATGAACAGCAGCCGCCCCCATTCGTTCTCGATCATCCCGGGGATCAACGCCTGCGCGAGCCGCATGGGCGCACGCAGGTTGATCCGCCACATGCGGTCCCAGCCTCCTGGATCGCTGTCTAGGAAGCGCTCGACCAAGCTGAGCCCGGCGTTGTTCACCAGGATGTCGATGCCGGCATGGTCGGTCAGCACCGTCTGGATACAAGCCTCGATGCTGTCGGCGTCGTCGAGATTCACCCTGACAGCACTGCCCTTCGGCAATTCAGTGGCGACAGCACGGGCGCCCTCGGTATCGATGTCGGCGATCACGACCGAGGCTCCCAACACGGACAACTCCGCGGCGATCGCCGCGCCGATCCCACTCGCGCCGCCGGTCACCAGCGCCCGCTTTCCTTTGAGCACGTCCTCACTCGGCACGGCGCACCCCGAATCGTTCCTCGCGGGCAGGCCGGAAGTTGGGCACCGGCCCGAATCCCTCGATCTCCTCGAACATCACCTCTACCCGCAGGCCGATTCTCACGTCGTCGACGGGTATGTCGAGCACATTGCCGAACACCCGCAGGGCTGGCTGCTCGTCGAGAGCGATCCACGCGATCACGTACGGCACGCGCTGGGCGAAGCCCGGCGCGAACGTCCGGTGCGCGACGCTGAAGGTTTCAACCAAGCCCAAGCCTGACACCGCCTCGAACGCACGTCGTCCGCTGCCGCAGAAACGGCACTCCTCTGCCGGAAGATGCGTGAACGCGCGGCAGTCGAAGCATCGCTGCAACACCAGCTCGCCACGACGCGCCGCGGTCCAGTACGGCTCGGTCAATGCAGTTGGAACGGGGGCAACCCTGAGATCACCGCCCACCACTCGCCTCCAATGCGGGCACCTCGTAGGTCTCGACGATCGATCCGCCGCCGTTGAAGGCCTCCGCCACCATCTGGTGGCCAAGGAACTGCGCGCCGTCGGAGCGGTAGGCGGCGGCGCAGGCTCCGTCATTCCACTCCTGCTCCCGCAGCGCCTGGCCGATCTTGGCGTGGTCGCTTACCGTGCCTGCGCGCTGCATGGCGGCGGCGAGGACGCGCACTGCGTCGTACGCCTGAGTCGCCGACGCTGTAGGCGTTTTCCCGTACTTGGTCTGGTATGCGGCGGCGAAATCCCGGCCCTTTTGAGATGTCCCGACGGCCGGCGCGCATGGAGTCACGGCATACAGGTTCTGCACCGCAGGTCCGACCGCGAGGTTGTTGGCCGCTACCAGAGGTCCCGAGTTACCGCTGATGACCGGCGTGCTCAGTCCGTTCTGCATCATCTGGTTGAGCTGCAGGGCCAAGACGTTCGGGAACGTCCACGACAGAATCGCGTCCGAGTCGCGCAAATCGAGCAGCGCCCCCGTCAGGTCAGTCGCTGTCGGCGGAACGTAGCGCACGGTGCCCAATTCCAGTCCGGCGGCTTTGACGGCGGCTACGGAGTTCTCTGTGGACACTCGACCGAAGGTCTCGTCGGTGGCCAGGATTCCGATCCGCTTGGCACCCAACTTCTTCGCGAGCGCAACGGCGTTCGCGGCGCGTGCCGTGTCGTCGGGATTGACCGAGAACAACCATTCGCTGCCTGCCTCGGCGCCGCGCGCGATCTTGCCGTCGCTGCTGAGGTGCACCAGCGGTATCCCGGCGCCATCAACGTCCCGGGTCAACGCCTCCAGGGAGCCGCCACCGGGAAATCCCACGATCGCGCTGGGGCTGAGATCCGCCGCACGGAGAAACGCGGAGCGCGCAGCCTGCGGGTCGGTCACCGAGGCCGGGATGCGGGTGTACTTCAGCGGCTTGCCCAGTACCCCGCCGGCGCCGTTGATCTCGTCGACGGCAAGCTGCACCCCGTTGTTGTAGTCGTCCAGCGCAACGGGCGAGTCGCCACGAACCTCGATCAGACCGGCGATGTGCGCCTGCTCCACATCGCCCGTCTGCCCCGACTGCGCACCGCAGGCTGCGGTCAGCACCAGGCCGGCGCTGCTCACCACTGCGACGACCGCACGGCGGACACGGTATGCCACCATCGTCTGCTCCTTTGCAGGCTAGGAACTTCGCTGAGATCTGGCCGCGGCCGTGCGGACTTCGTCCGGCTGCGCGTCCCGCTGGCCGAGATAGCTGGCCAGCATCGCCTGCCGGTCGGCGAGTTGGCCGGAGTCGACCTGCATGACCTCCTGCCCCGCCACGAGCACGAGACCGCGACCGGCCAAGTCGAGGGCGTCGATCGCCTTCTGCTCCACGAGCAGAACACGGATGTCCGCAGTGATCGCCTTTAAGGCTTCGTAGACCACGCGGTTCACCGACGGTGCGAGCCCCAGCGATGGTTCGTCGAGCAGCAACAGCCGCGGTGATGCGATCAATGCTCGGCCTAGTGCGACCATCTGCTGCTCACCGCCCGAGAGAGCGAAACCGCTGCGCCGCCGCAGCGGGCGCAGGGCGGGCAACAGGTCGTAGACGTCGTCGAAGCCGTAGCGCGCGGGTCGCCCGGCCCGCGCGACCTCACCCATCTGCAGGTTCTCGTGAACGGACAGCGTCGGGAACACGTGCCGACCCTCCGGAACGTGGATCAGCCCGGCCCGCGCCAGCCGCGCCGGTCCCCACCCACGCACATCGTTGCCGTCGAACCGGATCGTGCCTTCGTAAGGCACCAGTCCCGATACGGCGCGCAGGACGGAGGTCTTGCCCGCCCCGTTCGGCCCGAGCAGGCACACGACCTCGCCGGCAGCGATGGTGAGGTCCAGGCCGCGCACGGCATGGGTGGTTCCGTAACTCACATACAGGTCCCGCAGCTCAAGCAGCACCGCGCACCCCCAGGTAGGCGTCCCGCACCCGCTTGTTGGACCAAACCTCACCCGGTGTGCCCAGTGCGATATCCTTGCCCAGTTCGAGCACCAGCACCTGGTCGCAGAGCGAGTCGATAAAGTCGATCTTGTGATCCACGACGAGCAAGGCCGTCCCGGCTTCGCGGACCTCTTCGAGCACGCTGGCCAGACGCTGCGTCTCCGCGTCGTTGAGGCCGGCGCTCGGTTCGTCGAGCATCAGTACGACCGGTTCGGCAGCCAATGCCCTGGCGAGTTCGACCAGCCGCTGATCGCCGTAAGCCAGCCCGGCGGCCATATCCAGAGCTCGGTCACCGAGCCCGACTCGGGCGAGCTGCCGCAGGGCTGCGTCGAGCCGTTCGCGTTCGTGCCGCCACATCAGTGGCCTGCCTAGCCATGCCGCAATAGGCCCGCGGGCGCGCCGGTCCGACGCCCCTAGCAGCACGTTCTCCACGCACGTGAGCTCGGCAACCAGTTGCGGCGCTTGGTAGACCCGGGCAAGGCCCGCCCGCCGAGGCGGTTCTGGGCTGCCCAGCGCCACCGCTCGGTCGCCGATCCGCACGGTCCCCCCAGCCCGCACGACGCCAGTCAGCGCGTTCAGGAGAGTGGTCTTTCCGCTGCCATTGGGGCCGACGAGCCCGAGGATTTCCCCGTAGCGCAACGTGAAAGACACGCCTTCGACCGCGTGCACCCCGCCGAAGGTGACCTTGATGCCGTCGACTTCGAGCAGGTTCCGCCCTGCAGCCACGGGCGCCACGTTCATGATCTCGCCCTCCGAAGTTCGGTCAACTGCCTTCCGATGCCGGCCAGCCCGTCGGGGAAGGCCAGGATGATCACCAGCAGCAAGGCGCCGTACACGATCGGCATGTACTGCCGCGCTCCGGCTAGCAGTTCGGGAACGACAACGTAGAAGCCCGCCCCGATCAGGACGCCCCAATGCGAGGTGACTCCGCCGAGGATGACCATCAGGAACAGTCCGATTCCCAGTTCGAGGCCGAACGAATCGACCCCGATGAAGCCCTGCCAGTGCGTAATCAGCGCACCGGATAGGCCGCCGGTCGCGGAGCCGAGCACGAACATGGCCAGCCGCAGCCGACCGACCGCGACACCTGCGCTGCGGGCGACCATCGGCAGTTCCCGCGCAGCCGCCAGGTCGCGGCTGACCGGAGAACGGTTGAGGAACACGGCCAACAAAAGCAACACCGCCAGTACCGCGGCGAGCAGCCAGAACACTTCGGCGTCGGTTCGCAGCCGAACTCCGAGGAACTCCGGGTAGCCGATCCCGGTCACGTTGCCGTTGGTTCCCGTGAAGGCGTTGGTGCGACCGAACAGGACGAGGCCGACCTCGGTGACGGCAAGCGTGCCAAGCGCGAAATACAGATGCTCGGCACGCCACAGCATGATGCCGAGCAACGCGGCGACCGCGGCCGTGGCAGCCACCGCGCCCAACACCGCGAGCGCGAAGGGAACCTCGTGGCGATCCAGCCACGCGGTGGTGTATCCGCCGAAGGCCATCATGAAGGTCTGGCAGAAGGCAAACCTGCCGCCCAGCGCGAAGATCCAGTAGAAGCCCAACGCGGCGATCGAATAGGCAATCCACAGGTTGAGCAGGTTCAGCGCACTGCTCGACGAAATGGTCAGGCAAAGCAGGACAACCACGCCCGACACGCCCAACAGCCACCAGTACTGACCGCGTCCGTACAGCAGTGCGGGCTTGATCCGCTCGGAGCTCACAGCCGAGTCACCACCCTGCCGAGCAGCCCCCGAGGCCGCAGTGCGAGGACCGCGAGCATCGCGACGTACGGCAGGGCGATGGCGTAGTCCTGCAGCACATATCCGCCGACGACGTGCTGGATCACCCCGACCAGCAGTCCGCCGAGAGCGGCTCCCCACAGGCTGCCGAAGCCGCCCAGCACCGCCGCCGCAAAGGCGGCCAGCATCACGCCGAAGCCGAAGTTGACGTCCAATGTGGACAAAGGGGCGACGAGGATTCCCGCCAACGCGGCCAGTGCCGCGGAGACCCCCCACGCGATGACGCTGATCCTGCCGGCGTTGACGCCATAGAGTTCGGCAGCCATCCGATCCGAGGCCAAGGCCCGCAATTGCCTGCCGAAGCTAGTGCGACCGAACAACAGCGCGACGCCGATGATGCACAGACCGGCTACGACGACGATGCCGATCCGCTGCACCGCGATCGGCGCACCGAAGACGGTGAGAACGGCATCACCGGCCGGAGACGGCAGCCGCTGCGGAGTACTTCCCTGCCACAGCGAGATCGCCGCGCGCAGCACGAGCGCCGCAGCGAGCGTCGCGATCAGGACGGTCAGGTGAGGTCGCCGTCGCAGCGGGGCGAAGGCCACGCGCTCCAGCACGACTCCGATGCCGAACATCAACGCGATGGCGGCCAGGTACCCCACCAGTGGCGCAGCATGCAGGTCCGCGATGAACCACAGGGCGAGGTAGCCGCCGAGCGTGATGAGGTCGCCGTGGGCGAAGTTGATGACACCGGTTGCCTTGTAGAGAACAAGGAAGCCGAGAGCCGCGAGAGCGAGCACGGCTCCGTACGCGAGCGCGCTGGCCATCAGCGCGACAAAGGTGCTCACAGTTCACTCCGGACCGAACACCCCGGTTGGGCATGCGTCATTGGCTCTCCCAATCCGACCATTATCAAGCAAGTGCTTGGTTGCATCGGCAAGCTAGCATCACAGGAAGAGCCGGTCAAGACCGCCTACAGCCCCTGCAACCGACCACTTGATGCCCGGCCTCCGGTGGGCGTAGCTTTCAAGCAATCGCTTGGTTCAGAACGGAGTGGTTCATGCCTGCCGACCAACGGACAGCCGCCCTGCTCGAGGAGCACGGCATCGAGCTCGACGCGCAAGGCACCAGGCGGTTCGCCCTACCCGAGCACGTCGTCAAGAGCCTGCTGGCCGAGTACGCCGTCGACACCCCCACCCGGCGGACCTTCACCGGGCCGGCGGACGCCGAGCGAGCCGCCGCCGAGCTACAGAACCGGTTGGTCCTCAAGGCTTGGGGCCCCGGCCTGCTGCACAAGAGCGACGTGGGTGCGGTCGAACTCGGGGTGCTACCCAGCGAACTCAGGAGAGCCGTCACGAACATGGCGGCTAGGCTCGACGATCAAGGCATCAACCCTCGCGGGTACCTCGCCGAGGAGCAGCACCCGGGCGGCGTGGAATTGATCGTGGGCGTCGTTCGCGACGCCACCTTCGGACATGTTGTGCTGCTGGGCCTGGGCGGAATCGCGACCGAGCTGCTCGACCTGACCGCGCTGCTCCCCTGCCCACTCAGTCGAGCCGATGCCGAGGAACTCGTCGAGCGATTTCCCGGTGCGGCACTTCTCGACGGCGCGCGGGGCAACGCACCGGCCGACCGTACCGCCCTGGTGAACCTGCTACTCGCAGTCGCCGGCGAGGGTGGCCTGGGGAGCAGATTCGGGGATTCCTTGGCCGAATTCGAGTGCAACCCCGTGGTGGCGACCGCCGACGGCGCCGTAGCGCTCGATGCCCGGCTCATCCTCGAACCGGAGGCAACGCAGCAAGCATCGCCAACATCGAGTACCGACTTCACCCCCCTGTTCGCGCCGCGACAGATCGCAGTGGCCGGGGCGTCGGCAGGAAAATCAGGATTCGGCAATCGTTTCCTCGCCGCCTACCGGGCGGCCGGGTGGACCGACGGACTGTACGCCATCCACCCTGCGGCATCCGAAGTGGACGGTGTACCCGCGGTTCCCGCAGTGGGCCAGGTACCCGGCGACGTCGACTACCTGCTGGTCGCGCTACCCGCCGAACGCGCTGTGCGTGTGGTCGCCGAGGCCGCCGGACGCGTCCCGTTCATCCAGGTGATCAGCGGTGGATTCCGGGAGGCGAGCGCAGCCGGTGCGGCATTGGAGGACGATCTCGTCGCAGCCGTGGCCGACACGAAGACCCGCCTGCTCGGACCGAACTGCCTCGGCGTGTTCAGCCCAGCCGGCCGGCAGACGTTCACGCTCGAGTCGCCGACGGTGTCCGGTGGGGTCTCGGTGGTGTCCCAGAGCGGCGGCCTGTCCGGGGACATCGTCGCCGTTGGCGACCGACGCGGCCTGAAGTTCGCCAAGGTGGCCAGCATCGGCAACGCGATCGACGTGACCCATGGTGATCTGCTGGAGTGGCTGGTGGACGATCCGGAGACGACCGTGATCGGCGTCTACCTCGAGGGAACCCGTGACGGCGCGGGCTTGCTGCGGGCGCTCCGCCGTGCCGACGGCCGCAAGCCGGTAGTTCTGCTGCGCGGTGGATCGAGCGTCCAGGGGGCACGCGCCGTCAGCTCGCACACCGGTTCGCTCGCGGGCGAGGCGAAGGTCTGGCGAGCGGTCGCCGCCGCTACAGGCGTTTCCCCGGTGTCCACGTTGGAGGACTTCGTCGGATCCCTTGCCTACCTTCAGCGTTATCCCGAGCCAACCATCGCCGAATCGCCGGGCGTGCTGTTGATCGGGCTCGGCGGCGGGGCGTCGGTGCTCGCGACCGACGCCTGTGATCGCGCCGGCCTCGCCCTCACGCCGCTCGACGATGCACTGCGCGAGCGACTCCGAAGCATGGGGCATGGTGCGGGAACCAGCGTCGCAAACCCGCTGGAGATACCGGTCGGGCCGGTGTCGCCCAGAGGCTTGCTCGGCGACGCACTGGCTCCCGTGTTCGATTCCGCCGACCAGTCCTACGCTGATGTCCTGGTGCACGTGAATGTGGCGGCGTACTACAACTACGGCACCGCGGGTTTGGAACCACTGATCGAAGCTCTCAGTGATCTTGTCTCACGGGCTTTCCCGACCCGGATCGCGGTGGTGACCCGAAACTCCGAGATCGCAGCACCTGGCGACGCAGCGACCCTCGCCGACTTCGTGGCGACCACGGGTCTGCCGGTGTTCCGTTCATTCGACGAAGCCGCCACGGCTATCGCGGCTGCCCAAGGGTTCGACGCACGGAGAAAGTCGTGAGCGGTCTCCAGTCATTCTCCGGGAAAGCAGCTATCGCAGGCATCGGCATGACCGACCTCTCGCGCAAGTCGGGGCGCACGGAACTCAGTCTTGCGGTGAGCGCCTGCCGTGCCGCGCTGGCCGACGCCGGGCTCAGCGCCCGGGACGTCGGCGCGGTGCTGTGCTACCACTTGGGAGACTCGGCAGCGGTCAACCAAGTGGCAACAGCGCTCGGCACGCCTGATGGA
Source organism: Saccharopolyspora sp. NPDC000995 (assembly GCF_053599315.1). Classification (NCBI taxonomy): domain Bacteria; kingdom Bacillati; phylum Actinomycetota; class Actinomycetes; order Pseudonocardiales; family Pseudonocardiaceae; genus Saccharopolyspora; species Saccharopolyspora sp. NPDC000995. The sequence goes on along the minus strand of NZ_JBSFLZ010000015.1, from coordinate 19,944 downwards.
ATCTGGACGAACGAGATCTACGGAGGCGGCACGCAGTCCGCGTCGATCCTCGGCGATGCCGCCATGCTGATCGATGCGGGTATCGCCTCCAGCGTACTGGTATTCCGTGCACTCAATGGCCGCTCCGGCAAGCGAATGGGGCAAGCCGCACTCAGCCTCGGTGCCGGCGCGGAGGGCCAGTTCACGGTGCCGTACGGCATGCTCGGACCGGTGCATCTGTTCGCGCTCGCGGCGCAGCGCTGGATGTACGAATCCGCGGCGTCCGAAGAGGATCTCGCTGTCGTGGTCCTGCAGTCCAGAAAACTCGCCGCGGATAACCCTAGTGCCGTGCTGAGCGAGCCGCTCGACATGGACGGCTACCGGTCCAGCCCGATCGTGGCGACTCCGTTGCGACGGGCAGACTGCTGCCTTGAGACGGATGGCGCGGCAGCACTGGTCGTCACCAGCTCCGCGATTGCGGATTCTTCCCGCCCCGGAAGTCCACGTATCCACGCCGTGGTTCGCGGCGGCGGCCCTGGGGCAAGCACTATGGACACGGCAGAGAACGTCAGCACGTTGTTTTCGGCCTATGTAGCGCCGACGATCTACACGGCCAGCGGCATGGCACCGTCCGATGTGGACCTCGCACTGATCTACGATGCCTACTCCCCCATCGTCCTCCAGCAATTGGAAGACTTCGGCCTTGCGCCGCGCGGCGAATCCGGCGCCTTCGTCCGTGCGGGCGAAACACTGCCCAGTGGATCACTGCCGGTGAATCCGCACGGCGGTCTGCTGTCCGAGGGGTACGTGCACGGACTCAACAACATCGTCGAAGCGGTCCGCCAACTCCGCGGTGACGGCACCCACCAGGTCGCCTCACCCGGCGCTGCCCTGTGCACCGGATTCGGCGGCAGCCACGGCAGCGCTGCGGTCCTCACCTCGGCGTGACGCCGCCGGGCTCACTGGCATTACGCGTGATGACAAGCCACGACGTGGTCCGTAGCGACTTGGCGTAACTTCGGCTCCTCAACTGCACAACGCTCGGTGGCCAGCGGACAGCGGGTGCGAAACCGGCAGCCGGTCGGCGGATCCAGCACCGACGGCAGCTCACCGACCGGTGGCGCCTCGGTCGGCACGGCATCCGGGTCGGGAACCGGCAAAGACGCCAACAACACTTCTGTGTAGGGATGGCGCGGCCGGGAATACAACGACTCGGTAGAGCCGATCTCGCAGACCTTGCCGAGGTAGAGGACCATGACCCGGTCGCTCACCAGCTTGATGACTGCCAGGTCGTGCGAGACGAACAGCAGTGTGATGCCGTACCGCTGCTTGAGGTCCTCCAACAGGTTCAGGATCTGGGCCTGCACCGAAACGTCCAACGCAGACACCGGTTCGTCGCAGATGACCAGCTTCGGCTCCAGGATCAGCGCGCGGGCGATGCTGATTCGCTGGCACTGACCACCGGAGAATTCGCCCGGCCTGCGATCCCCGACTGTCGCGCTGTCCAGGCCGACGGCATCCAGCATCTCGGCGACCGATTCATCTCTCCCGCGCTGGTGTCCCCAGACACGCAATCCTTCGGCCACGATGTCGCGCACTTTGCGCCGAGGATTCAACGCCGAGATGGGATCTTGCTGGATCAACTGCAGTTGTCGGCGGAGCAGCCGCACGTTGCGGTCCGATAGCTGGGTGAGGTCGCTCCCTTCGAACCGCACCGTGCCGCGCGTAGGGCGTGGTAGCTGCAGCACCGCTCGCGCGATCGACGACTTCCCGCAGCCCGACTCGCCGACGATGCCCAGGGTTTCGCCTTCACGTACGTCGAAGCTGACACCCGACACCGCATGCGCGACGCTGTTGCGGGCGACCGGGTACTCGACGAAGAGATCCTCGACCAGCAGCAGTGCCTCGCCGTCGCGCAGCGCCGCCTTACCGGAACCAGCCATCACGCACCTCCTGGTTGCACCGGGTTGTGGCAAGCGACGCGGTGACCCCCACCAACGTCGACCAACTCCGGTATCCGTTCGTCGCAGACGCCTTTCGAATCAGCGCAGCGGGGCGCGAACCGGCAGCCCGTCGCGACGGTGGTCGGATCCGGTGGACGGCCGGGGATGACACGGAGCCGGGTGTGCGGTGCCAGCTCAACCCGCGGCGACGAGCTCAACAGCGCGGCTGCGTATCGATGCCGCGTGTCTCGGAAGAACGCCGGCGTATCCGCGGACTCGACCATCCGTCCCGCGTACATCACCGCGATCCGGTCGGTGTGGGCGGCCACCACTCCGAGATCGTGGCTGATCAGGATCATGGCCATCCCGCGTTCCTGCTGCAGTTCCCGCAGCAGCTCGAGGATCTGCCGCTGCACTGTCACGTCGAGCGCCGTTGTCGGTTCGTCTGCTATGAGCAACCGCGGCTCGCAGGACAGCGCGATCGCGATCATCACGCGCTGCCGCATCCCACCGGAGAGTTCGTGCGGATACTGGTCGAGTCGCCTGCGTGGATCGGCGATCCCGACCGCGGCCAGCAGGTCGGCAGCCGCCTCGCGGGCGGCGCGCTTGCTGCGTCCCAGGTGGTAGCGTAGTGGGTCGGCGATCTGTGCCCCGATTCGCCGAACCGGGTTCAACGAAGTCATCGGGTCCTGGAAGATCATCGCCACTTCAGGGCCCCACAACCGCCGGGCCTCGTCGGCCGGCATCGACAGGAGGTCTCGACCGTCGAGCTCAACCCGGGACCTAATGGCAACAACCACCTTAGGCGGCAACAGGTTCATGATCGCCCGAACCAGGACGGACTTGCCCGATCCGGACTCGCCGACGATTCCCAGACACCCGCCCTGGTCGAGCGTGAACGAGACACCGTCCACCGCACGAACCGCACCCCGCGATGTTCGGAACGCGATCTCCAGATCACGCACGGAGAGCAACGGCGGCGTTAACTCCGATCCGCTCATTAATCCTCCACTATGGACGCTCATGGGGACTAGATCTTGCGGTCCCGCGGATCCCAGTGCCTGCGGGCCCAGTCGCCGAGCCGGTTGAGCGCGAGCACGGTCAAGAACAGCACCGCGCCAGGGCCGAACACCAGATGCGGGTGGTCCCGGAAATCCTGTTGTCCGGCGGCGATCATGTTTCCCCAGGTCGGCTCGGGACGCTGGATGCTCAACCCGAGGAAACTCAGCGAGGCTTCGGCGACGATCAACACCGCCACGACGATGAAGGCGTAGGACAGCACCGACATCGCCACGCTCGGCACGAGCTCCCGGAACAGGATCCGGGTACCGCGCGCGCCGAGCGCCTTGGCCACGAACACGAATGGCCGCTGCGCGTACACCATCGTGTTCGCCCTGGCGATACGGAAGAACGTCGGCACCGCCAGCACCCCGAGAACCAGGGTGATGCTTTGCACCTCGGGATGCACGACCGACGCGAGCGCAAGAAGGAGGATCAGTGGCGGAAAGGCGAGCAAGGCGTCGTTGCCGAGGTTGAGCACCGCATCGAGCTTGCCGCGGTAATAACCGGCCACGACACCGAGCAGGCCTCCGACGAACAGTCCGAGAGCCGCCGCGCCGAGCCCGATCACGAGCGAAACCCGCGCGCCGTACACGACACCGCTTAGCACGTCGAGCCCCTGCCGATCGGTGCCGAGCGGGTGCGCGGAGAACAGGTCGATTCCCTGCAGGATCGGTTCCTCCAGCGTCCGCGCAGGTTCCCTGCCTTCCCTCATCGGCAGGACATCGGCCAGCAGCGCGGCAAGCACAACCATTGCCAGCCAGCAGATGGCCGGCAACACACTTGGCTCGATCCCGCTACGAAATCGTGCCAGCGACGGCTCGATGCCGTCCGGCCGTCGACCACGGTATTCCGCCGTGGACGTCTGGGAAAGCTCAAGCTCGGCCATGGCGGGTCCTCGGATCCAGTGCGAGGTAGGAGATGTCGACCAACGCGTTCACCACGACGTAGAGCGCGGCGATCAGCAGCACCGCGGCCTGCAGCACGAGAAACTCCTTCTTCGCGACACTGTCGACGATCAACGTCCCCATACCGGGGAGACGGAAGATCGTCTCCACGATCACCGTCCCGCCGAGCAGGCGACCGAAACTGATTCCGGCCACGGTGATCAGCGAGAACGACGAAGGTCGCAGCGCCTCCTTCACGAGGATGTGCCGCACCGGCATTCCCTTGGCCCTGGCCGCTAGCACGAAATCCTCGCCGAGCGTCGTCGCCATGTCGTTGCGCAGCAACCGGGTCAGCTGTGCGCTCTCAACCAGCGCGAGCGTGAGCACCGGGAGGAACACGCGGCGCAAGTTCTCGCCGAGCCCTTCCGTGCCGATTCGGGCGAAGCCCTGCCGCGGGAATTCCGGTAGTGCGAGCGACAGCAACAGGCCCAGAACGAGCATCACCCCAGCGGCCACGAAGCGATTTCGTCGTTGACTTGCCGTCAGCATCGCGCCCCGGTCCCCGATGGCACCGTAACCAAGCGAGAAGGCGATGACCGCCGCGAGGCCGAAAATCAAGCCCTTGACCGCATCCGGCCGGAACACGGCGAAGAAGATGAGCACCAACGCGAGCAGGAAGCTCGGCACCGAGATCAGGCCGAACGCCGTGGTGGTCGCCACCCGGTCGAAACCTCGGCCGAACCGGTAGGCCGACCAGGAACCGACCGGGATGCTGATCGCCAGTGCGAGCAGCGTGGCCAGCACTGCGACCTCCAGCGTGACGGGCAACCGGGCGGCGATCAGCTCGCCGATGTCCTGAACCGGTGGGGTGAACGTGCGCCCAAGCTGACCGGTGACCAGGCCGCCTAGCCAGTTCAGGTAGCGGACTGCGGCCGGCTGGTCGATGCCGAGTTCCGCACGAACCTGGGCGTACTGCTGCGGGGTTCCTTCCGGGCCCACGATCGCGACAGCTGGATCGCCTGGGAGCAGATCGATCAGGAACGCGGTAGCGAGGCTGACCAGAACGAGCACGGGAACGATCCGGAAAAGGATTCTCGCGGCATTGAGAACCATCAGGGTCCCTCTCGTGATCTGGGCGGCGCTGCCCGACAGCCACGATTACCAAGCAACTGCTTGTTCTCAGCCTTGCAGCAGGCTCGGTGTGATGTCAAGACTCCCCGGCTTCGCCTGCGAAACCCGCCCGGCCGACCGACTCCTGTTCAAGTCGGCCGGCGCACGGATCGGCACCCGTCAAGAACCGCTTGAGACGAAAGCCTTGTCGAACCGGATGATGCTGCCGCGACTCAGCCGGAGCCCGCCCACCCGGTCGCTGAAGACGTTCGCCTCCTCGAATGCCGCCAAATTGGCCGCGAACGGATCACCGGTGAGCAGCACCTGCAGACGGCCCAGTGCCGCCTTCTTCTCTTCCACCGTCGCCGCGGCGCGCAACTCACCGAGAACCCGATCGACTTGCGGGTCGTGATAACCGTAGTAGTTCGACTCGGCCGCACCCGTCAGCTGCCGACTCAACGTGGCCCACGTCCCTTCCGAAAAGACCTGCGGCCCCCACAGGGCCAGGTCGTAGTTCCGGTCCACGACCACCCGCTTGATCACGTCCTGCAGGGGCAGCGAGTTCTCCAGCCGGACGTTGAAACCGACGGATTCCAGTTGGGCTTTGACGGCGATGGCTTCGTTGATGCGAGTGGGGGTGCTGTCCGCGACCAAGCCGATCGTCCCGTCCCATCCACCGGCCTTCGCCTGCTCGACCAGGCGGCGAGCGGTGGCCGCGTCGTGTTCGGGCCCCTGCTCGCCGCCGTAGAGGCCGGGTGTTTGCGGATGCACGAGCGCCGACGTGGCAAGCGCCGAGCCGTTGAAGACTCGCTGATTGATCGCCTGCGGATCGATCGACGCCACCACCGCTCGGCGAATCGCCTGATCCGAAGTCACCCGCCCCGGAGCAGCGTTCATGATCACGCTCTCGCCATAGTTGATCAGGGTCGACAGATCGCGGTAACCGGCCTGCCTGGCCTCGGCGATGACTTGAGGTTCACGCAGGAAGGCGACGTCTAGTTCACCGTTGGCCAGCGCTTCGTAGGTCGCACTGGCTCCGCTGAGCCGCACGAACCGCAGGGCCTGGACGCAGACCGGTCCACCCCAGTAGTTCGGTTTCGCCTTCAGCACGATCTCCTCCCCCGGCGCGTAGCGTTCGAGCTCGTACGGGCCGACCCCACCCCCGGTGGGATTCCTGGCGAAGCCGTCCGCGCCACGTTGCTCGACCAGGCGGGGATTGGTGATCATGCCTACATCGGTTGCAAGCACGTGCGGAAAGTCCGGGTAAGGGCCGTCGAGAGTGAACCGAACGGTCTTCGCATCGACGACGTCCACCGCCGAGATGAGCGCCGCCTCGCCGCGCGACGCTTGGGTGTTCTCCCGCGACTGGTGCCTGGCGATGCTCGCTTTCACGTCGTTAGCGGTCAATGGGTCACCGTTGCCGAAAGTCACACCGTCCCGAAGCTTGAGAGTCCACTGGATGTGCTGCGGGTCCGGCAGCAGGGACTCTGCCACGCGCGGCTCGTAAGTCTGCTTCTCGGCATTCCAGTCGATCAGCGTGTCGAAAAGGGCAGATACCTCGGTGCCACCCGTGGCCGCGTTCCCAGGCTGTCCAACCGGGTCGAGGCCGCGTGGTTCGGAGTAGGTTCCGACAGTGACCGTGCCACCGATACGGTCCGGCGTGCACGTTGCGTCTGCCGCAGTTGCCGAATCGGTTTTCGCCGAACCGCCGCACGCTGACACCAGCATGACGAGCATCGCCCCGGAGAGCGCCGCGACTTTGCGTGTCCCGCTCATGGATTTCTCCCGTCTACCCAAGCGCTCGCTTGGCTGACTCCGCAGACTCCGCCATGACCGCGGTCGGCGTCAATGATCGCGACCAACTTTGACGACGGGAAAGCCTTCGCCTACGCTAACCAAGCGGGCGCTTGGTTAAGATCCCGTGTCAGCTCCCGACGGGAGGAACAGCGTGAAACCGATACCGGCTTGGGGCACGGTGCCGCGAATGTTGCGCGCCACTGCCGAAGACCGGCCTGACACTGCCGTATGTCTCGACGGGGACACCCAGCTAACGCAGCACGGGCTGCGGGAATTCGCCTCCAAAGTGGCGCGAGCGCTTATCGCGCACGGGGTGAGCAAGGGCGATCGGGTGGCCGTCTGGGCTCCCAACACCTGGGAATGGGTCGTCATCGCCTTCGGCATCTGGGACGTCGGTGCGATCATCGTGCCGTTGTCGACCCGAGGCAAAGGAATCGAGACGACCGATCTGCTGAGGCGGACTGGCAGTTCTTTCCTTTTCACCGCAGAAAGTTTCCTCGGCCGTTCCAATGTGGACATGCTGCGCCAGGCGGCCGGCCCCGCAGGAGGTGAGCGTCCCTTCAGTGCGCTCCCCGACTTGCGCAAGGTGGTCCTCCTCGGCGAGCACCGCACCGCCACCGGGCTGCAGGGCTGGCCGGACTTCCTGGCGGCGGCCGAGGACATCGATCCCGGCTCGGCCGAGCAGATTGCGCTTGCGGTGCAGCCCGGCGACCCGTTCGAGATCCTGTGCACGTCCGGAACGACCGGTACCCCGAAGGGTGTGGTTCTGGACGGAACGCAGATCATGCGGGCCTACTGGGACTGGGCCGAGGTGATCGGGTTGAGACCTGGCGACCGCTACCCGATCGTCAGCCCGTTCGCCCACGGCTTCGGCATCAACGCCGGCCTGCTGGTGTGCGTCGAACGCGGCGCAACCATGGTGCCGGTTCCGGTTTTCAACCCGGACACCGCCTTCGACCTGATCGAGCAGCAGCAGGTGAGCGTGCTGGCCGGCCCGCCGAGCCTGTTCGCCCGGATGATGAGTCGCCCGGATTTCCCACAGCGGGACCTGTCCTCGCTGCGCGTCGCTGTGGTGGGCGCGGCGACAGTGCCGACCGACCTGGTTCGCGCGATGCAGACACAGATGGGGTTCGAGCAAGTCGTCAACGCCTACGGGCTGATCGAAGGTTCGTGCGTATCGATGACGCGCGCCGAGGACCCGCCCGAGGTCATCGCAGCCACGACTGGGAGCCCCATGCCGGGTGTCGAGGTCCGGATCGTGGACGACGGCGAGAAGCCGCTGCCACCCGGCTTGCGCGGCGAGATCCTGATTGGCGGATACGGCGTCATGAACGGGTACTGGAACGCGCCGGAACTGACGGAAGCGGCGGTGACCGAAGACGGTTTCCTACGCACCGGCGACATCGGAGTCCTGGACGAATCCGGAAACCTGTCCATCGTGGACCGTAAGAAGGAGATGTTCATCTGCAACGGGTTCAACGCCTATCCAGCTGAGATCGAGAACCTGTTGCTGCACAACGAATCGATAAGCCAAGTCGCTGTCATCGCGATGGACGACGAGGTCCAGGGCGAGGTGGCCTGGGCATACGCAGTACCCGCCGAGGGCTCCGACACCGACGAGCAAGCGGTGGTGGCCTGGGCGAAACGGGCGATGTCCAACTACAAGGTGCCGCGGCGGGTGGTTTTCATGCCGGAGCTTCCGACCACCGCCAATGGCAAGATCGACAAAGCAGGCTTGCGGAAGACCGCGCGGTCGAGCCGCGAACAACCAACTGCTCCCGGGGAAAGGGCGTGAAACCATGACCGCAGGCTCCACTCCTATCGACGCCACGGCGGCGGAGCAGATCGATGCAGCACGTTACCGCCGGGTGCTCGGCCATTTCGCGACGGGGGTTGTCGCGATCACCGCCATCGATCCCGGTACCGGCCTCCCCACCGGACTAGCCGCGAACTCCTTCACCTCGGTGTCCATCGACCCGCCACTGGTCGCGTTCTGCGTGGCGCACACCAGCTCTTCCTGGCCGCGGGTTCGCTCGGCCGGCCGCTACTGCATCAATGTGCTTGCGCAGAACCAGGAAGGCGTCTCCCGGCAATTCGCAGTCAAGGGCGGCGACAAGTTCGCCGGCCTGTCCTGGCACCCGTCCCCCCACAGCGCTCCGGTGCTCGCCGACGCTGCGGCCTGGCTCGACGCACGCCCCGTCGCCGAACACCACGCGGGAGACCACCTCATCGTCGTCTCCGCGATAGATCACCTCGAAGCGCCCGCAGCAGACGCGGCTCCCCTGCTCTTCTACAAGGGGCAGTACGGTCGCTTCCAAGCCTGAATATGGCCTTTCTCATGAAACCGCCACGCCTGACAAGGCGTGGCGGTTTCATAATGTTCGCGTCAAAGGTCGGTGATCCGCAGTCCTGCGTGCGCCTTGTACCTGCGGTTGATCGCGATCAGATTGGCGGTGAAGGCCTCGACCTGATGAGCGTTGCGGAGTCGGCCGCCATAGACACCTCTGAAGCCGGGGATGGTGTCCGCCAGTGTGCGGACGAGATCGGTTGCCTCTCGGTCATCGCCGAGGACGAGCACATCGGTGTGCACTTCGGACACGCTCAGATCGGCCAGCAGTACCGCGGACACATGGTGGAAAGCGGCGGTCACTCGCGAGTCGGGTAGCAGCTCCGCTGCCTGCAGCGCCGCACTTCCCTCAGGCACGGGCAGCGCGAAAGGCCCCTGCTTGTCGAAACCGAGCGGGTTCACGCAGTCGATTACGATCTTGTTCGCAAGCGGTTCGCGCAGCGATTCCAGCAGATCCGCATGGCCATCCCAAGGCACCGCGACCAGAACGATGTCCGCTTCTTGGGCACATCCCCGGTTGTCCGCGCCGCTGACGTGTCCGACGTCGGCGGCTGCCCGGATCTCCTCGGCGGCGGCCTCGGCGCGGTCCGCACCGCGCGATCCGATCACCACTTTGAGGCCGGCTTTCGACCAACGTAACGCGAGCCCTTTGCCCTGCGCCCCGGTCCCGCCAAGAACCCCGATCGTGAAGTCCCCAATGCCGGCCAACCCGGCCACCACCTCTCCTTGTTTGAACGCGGCTCACGACCCGTTCGCCGGGTCGATCACCAGCTTCCCGAACGCCTCGACCGAGGCCAGTAATTCATCCCTTGTGGCACCCGAGAACGGCACCGAAAGCCAGGTAACGCCGGCGTCGGCGTAGGCGGGCACGACTTCCCCGAGCCCCGCGAAATCATCGAGATCGGGATGCTCGGTCATCCGCATGCCAAACGGCACGAAGCACACATCGGGCATGTCCGTCCGACCGGATTGCGCCGCGGTTTCCCGCAGCAGAGCGATCCGCTCTGCCAGGTCGTCCATCGTCTCCAGCGGCGGGGTGCGCGTGAGTTTGACCGCCGAAGCGGGCTGGGGGATCGGCATCCAGCCCTGCGCGTGTTCTACGGTCCGACGAATCGCTCGCTTGCTGTTGCCACCGATCCAGATCGGCGGGTGTGGCCGCTGCGCGGGCGCCGGGCGCATGGTGTGGCCCGCGACGATGTAAGGCGGTGCCTCCAGCGTCACCGACTCTCCCGTCCAGGCCATCTTGACCAACTCCAGCGCCTGGTCGGTCCGCGCCGCGCGGTCCTCGTAGTCCAGGCCCAGTGCGGCGAATTCGGACCGCAAATAACCGACGGCCGTCCCGAAGATCACCCGGCCGCCGGAAAGCACGTCCAGGCTGGCGATGGCACGCGCGGTGAGGAAAGGATTGCGGTACGGCAGCACGTAGATGTTGGTCAGCAGTCGGATGCGCTGGGTGCGCGCTGCCGCGAACGACAGCGCGACCATCGGATCCAACGCCTGATGTCCCCCACGCGCCAACCACTTGTCCTGGGGAAACGGATGGTCTGTCACGCTGACGGCGTCAAACCCGGCCTTCTCGGCGGCCTGCGCGACCTCCGCGACCGCGTCGGCCGTCAGGAACTCTTCCTCGCGCTCGACCTGGTCGGTGGGCAGACCCAACACGAAACGCACAGCGACACCTTCTTTCTCTGCTCAGGCGCGCTCCCGCGCGGACGTGGTGAATCTGTCGAGAACGGTGCAGGCCTGCGCGACGGTGCGGTCGATGATCTCCGCGACGCTCGGCAGGTCGTCGATCAGTCCCACGACCTGACCGGACGCCATGACACCGAACTGGGCGTCGCCGTCAACCATCGCGGCGCGGTAGAGCATCGGAGCGTTCGCGGCCATGGCGATCTGGGCGAAGGGCAGCTTCTGGTTCCGCCGCATCGACAGACCTTCCCGCAGCAGCGTGACCCAGGAGTTGCCCGAGAACTTCTTCCAATCCCGCGCGCTGTGCACCGACCGGGCCAGCCGCGAGAGGGGCCCGGTGGCATCCAGCCTGTCCGCCTGCTCGGTCCGCAGTACCCGGCTCGGTGCGCCGTCCACCGCCGAGGTTACGAACGTGTCGGTCACCGACTTGCCGAGGTAGATCTCCTTGATGCGGTCGCGGACCTGCGAGTCGGTCGAAAGCAGGAAGCGCGTGCCCATCGCGATGCCTGCGGCGCCGTAGGAAAGCGCGGCCACCAGGCCGCGGCCGTCGAAGAAGCCGCCCGCGGCGACCACCGGGATGTCGACGGCGTCGACGACCTGTGGCAGCAGCAGCGTGGTGGGAACCGCGCCGGTGTGCCCGCCACCCTCGCCACCCTGGACGATCACGGCATCCACACCCCACTCGGCGACTTTTTCCGCGTGCCGTTTGGCTCCGACCGACGGAATGCACACCACGCCGGCGTCCCGCAGACGCGCGATCACGTCCCGTTTGGGGGCTAGCGCGAACGACGCGACGCGCACACCCTCGCGGATCACGAGATCGACCCTCTCCATGACGTCTGCGGAGTCGGAGCGCATGTTCACCGCGAACGGCGCATCGGTGGCCGCTTTGACCTCGCGGATCGCGGTTGCCAGCTCCGGCACGCTCATCGTCGCGCTCGCGATGACGCCGAGTCCGCCGGCCTTCGACGTGGCCGCGGCCAGGTGTGCTCCCGCAACGAATCCCATCCCCGTCTGCACGATCGGATACCGGATGCCGGTGATCCTGCACAGCTCCGTGTCAAGCACATGCGCCATAGGCGCGGTGTCCGCCATCGGCCACCACCTTCGCGTTTCTAACAATGATCAGCACCTCGCTTCGGTCATGCGAAGCGCGCTTCACCTGCCGAGAGCACCGTGGTCCCCGCCGCTTCCGCCGTGAACGCGACCGCCTGGTGCTCGCCCCGTGCCCGCAGCCGGACTGTGTCACCTGGCAGCACTGGGGCGGAGAACCGTGCCGCAAGCTCAGTCAGCTGCCAAGGCGCCGCGTCGACGGCTGCCGCGACCGCTCGGGCTGCCATGCCCAACGTGCACAGTCCGTGCAGGATGGGCCGAGTGAATCCGGCCTCCCGTGCCGCCTGCGGGTCGATGTGGATCAGGTGACGGTCACCGGTGAGCCGGTAGAGCGCTGCTTGGCCACGGGCCGTAACAACGTTCCCGGTCCACTCCGGTGCATCCGCCGATACCGAGCAGCTCTGCTCGCCGCGTGGGCCGCGTTCGCCGCCGAAGCCTCCCTGTCCGGGCAGGAAGATCGAATACGCGGCACTGAAGAACTCGGACTCGGCGACCACGTCCACCACCGCGGACTTGCCCTTGTCCCAAACCGCTTCCAACCGTCCCCGCACCTCGAATTCCCCGTCAACGGGAAGTTCCTTGTGGACGGTCAGCCGCTGCGCGCCGTGCAGCGAACCTTCCGGGGTGAAAGCCCCCGCCGCCGACGCCGCGTCGGCAACCCACAGGCCAAGTGTCAAGGCGAACGTCGGCAGCACACGCAGCCTGCGCTCGTACACGAGCTCAAGGTCCTCCGGGCCGGCGCCAACCGCCAATGCGTAGAGGATCGCGTCGCGGTCGTCGTACACGACCTTCCTGGTGCCGAGATCGGACCCGGCGAACGCGGCCAGCGTCATGCGGCTTTCCTTCCCAATGGCGCAACTGCGCGTCCGGGTGGCGTCGTTACGCCGTAAACATACCAAACGATTGCTTGGTAAGCCAGGAGGATGCGTCCCCCGTGCTCTCGGTCGCCAGCCCGTGACGCACGGAAGGCCTGACTGCCATCTCGCAGGTCGGGCTACCCGTGCGACCCGTCCGTCAAGGGGATTCGCTTCGGCCATCTCGGTTCGCGCCAAAACTCATCTGAGTCGGAACTGGGCATGTGCGCCGCGTTTGAGGAGGCGGCGCCGTGTGATCGACTGCATTTGAAAAGCGGTAGGATGTACATCGGGGACACCGGTTTGCGGGAAGATGGGGCGAATGCGTCGAGGGTTGCGGGAGATCGCCGCGTCGTTCACCGTGGCCGCACCCGCCGGTTCCCGTATCGGTTGCGGCTTTCCGTTCGACCGTTCGACCTCGATCCCTGCCTTGATCGTGTGACCGAGCCCTGTTGATCAGCTCAAGCGCCACCGTCTGACGCCTACCGCGGCGAGTAAAGCACCAGAGGGTTGCCCCACGGGTCGGCGACCACCGCTCTGGTCTCATGTGGACCTTCGGTGGGGGAGGAAAGCACCGTTGCACCGGCCTTTTCCAGGTTCGCCACCGCTTGAGCCACGTCGGCGACCTTCACCGAGGCGGCCGGTTTTCCACCGGTCACGTCCTCCTCCGGACCTGCGATCGCGAAGGTGACACGACCCCCGTCCAGCGCCGCGTAGCGAGTACCGTCCTGGAACTTCACCGAAAGCCCGAGCGCCTCGCTGTAGAAGGCAATCGCCTTGCCCACGTCCGGCACCGGGTAGAGCACGTTGCCGATCTCGCTCATTCTCAACTCCTCTAATAGCCGCCGCTGTGCGAGAAGATGTCCCGCGGGTTGTGGACGAGCATCAGATCCACTTCCTCCTTGGTAACACCGCGCTGCAGCAAAGCGGGCACCACGTCCAGCGGAATGTGCAGCCAATGCCAGTTGGGGTGCTGCTTAGCACGCTGCACAGGATCGGACATGTCCGACCAACATGACGTGTCGTGCGAGAGCACGAGCCTTCCCGCGTGGCCGCGGCGGCACATCTCGACGACGATCTCCACCCGCTTGTCGAACGGCACGGTTTCCAGGCCGAACCGGTCCATGCCGAGGTACGAACCCGCGGATACGAGCTCTTCGAGGTAGTCGTAGTCGTCGGAGTCTCCACAGTGGCCGATTACCACCCTGGACAGTTCGACCCCTTCGTCCGCGAACACCTGTTGCTGGTCCAGCCCGCGACGCGACCCCGCATGGGTGTGCGTCGTGATGGGAGCCCCCGTCTTGCGATGCGCCCGGGCGACCGAACGCAGCGTTCGCTCGACATCGGTGGTCAGCCCGCTGACATCGGTGACGCACTTGAGCATCGCGGCCCGCACACCGGTGTCGCCGATTCCCTCCTCGATATCGCGAACGAAGTACTCGTACATCAGATCCGGACCGCCGAGCGGGGCACCGGGACCGCGGTAGTGGAAGTACACCGGCAGGTCATTCAGGACGTACGCGCCGGTGGCCACCAAGATGTTCACGTTGCTGCGACGTGCCACTTCGAGGACTCGCGGCACGTAACGCCCCAGACCCAACACGGTGAGGTCGACGATCGTGTCCACACCCGCGGCCTTGGCCGAGGCCAGCCGGCTGACCGCGTCCTCAATCTGCGCTTGCTCGTCCCAACCGGACACCTGCCAGTTCTCTCGAACCTCCGGGCTGGTGACGAAGATGTGTTCGTGCATGAGGGTGGTGCCGAGGGACTCCACCGGAATCGGGCCGGTCGCGGTCGGCACTGTCTGCATTGTCGATCCCGTCATAGCTCCGCCTCCGGGTGCACGATGTGGTTTTGCGCGTGCCAGGGCTGGTGCGCCTGGAACCCGCCGTCGGCGATGATGGTCTGGCCGGTGATGTAGTGGGAGGCCGGAGAAGCCAAAAATGCGATGATCTCGGCCAGTTCCCTGGGTTCGGCGAAATCGCGGACCAGGAGGTTCGCGTCGTAGGCCGAAAGCTTGTCCGGCGACAGGTTGCGCCGTGCCGTGGGGCTGAGCACGAGGCCCGTCGCTACGGCATTGCACCTGATTCCGCGTTTACCGTGGCTGGTGGAGATCGACCGGGTCAGCGAGTACTTGGCGGCCATCGATGCGGCGTAGGCGACGTGCACGGTGTCGCCGCTGAACCCCGATGTCGAGCCGACGTTGACGATCGACCCTCCGCCTCCGCTCAACATGACCGGAATCGCGTGCCGGGCTGCGTAGACGGCCCCGTAGAAGTTGACCGCGAAGGTGCGGGCCCAGTTCCACTGTGGTGTGTTCTCGATGTTGATGTCGGTGACGTGGATGTCGTGGTCGTAGACCACCGCATTGTTTACCAAGACGTCGATTCGCCCGAAGGTCTCAGCGGTCTGGGTGACGATCCGGCGCACCTCGTCCTCGATGCCGACATCGGCCACGACGGTGTGTGCGGTTCCCCGGCGCTCCTCGATCTCCGCCGCCGTTTGCTTCGCCCCGTCGCCGTTGATGTCGTTGACCGTGACGGCGTAGCCACGAGAGGCGAGCAGGAGGGCGGTCTCCCGCCCGATGCCCTGCGCGGCGCCAGTCACGATGGCCACCTTGCCCATGCTCTTCCCTCCCGTCAGCGCGACATCGCCGCGCGTAGCTGCTCGGTGGCGGTCATGTCGATTTCCAGGTCGTCGCCGAGCACGACGCCGTACACCTGTCGCGCCGCTTCGGCGGTGACCCTCCCGTCGGCCACGTCGCCCCGGACCTCGGCAACCGGCCTGTCCTGGGGAAGTCCCATACCCCCGCCTCCGGTGGTTTCGACCACGAACGCCTCGCCGGCGCGGAACGGTTCGTTGTTCACCTTGGACTCCAGCCGGATCTTCCGGCCGTCCGCGATGATCCGGTAAAAACCGCCGGGCACGCCGGGCGACCCGCCGTCTCGGCCGGGTGGGCCGGTGCGCAGGCGGTCGCCGCGCGTGGTGACGTAGGCGTCTCCGAGGAGCCGGAAGGTGGTACGGGTGCCGAGGCCGCCGCGCCACCGGCCCGCGCCACCCGAGTCAGGCAGGTGCTCGACCGCCTCGACGATGAACGGGCATCGGGCCTCGACCGGCTCCACCTGTGGCACGGAGTTTCGTCCGAGCCCGAAGTGGACACCCGTGGCGTCCGGGCCGTCCTTGCCGCGGCGCGCACCCACTCCCCCGTAGTCATAGGCCAGATGCACCCAGTAAGGCGCGTGCTGTGCCGCGATGGAAAACGGCTGCAGGATGCCGGACGCGGCGATCGCCCGATCGTCGAACGCATCGGACATCGCCTGGAACACCGCCTCCATGGCGGCATAGGCGGGCAGGAAACGGCCACCGCACGGATATGGCGATGTCGCGTTGAGCAGACTGCCTTCGGGCAGCCGAACGTCCAGAACACGGAGGCAGCCGTCGTTCATCGGGATCGTGGGGTCGATGAAGCAACGGAAGGCGAATACGGCAGCTGCCAGGGACTGCGACAAACTGGCGTTGACCGCAGCCGCGACCTGACCGTCGGTGTCCGCGAAATCCAGCACCGCTGTCTCGCGATCGAGCGATACCTTGACCCGGACGGTGTAGGAGCGGCCGGGATGAATCCCGTCATCGTCGATCACGTAGGACGCCTCGTACTCGCCCTCGGGCAGTTCCGCGATCGCCGCTCGGGTTCTCGTCTCCGTGTAGCCGAGGTATGCCTCGACCCGGGCGGCGAATCTGTCGGCACCGTGTTGCTCGATGAGCTCCTCCACCCGGCGCGCCGCAGTGGCGGCGCCGGCGATGAGCGCTCGGACATCGCCCAGCACCTTCTCCGGCGTACGACTGTTCAGGGCCAGGATTCCGGTGATGGACGACTCCAGGCCGTCGGCGGTGGCGATTCGCACCGGCGGCAGTTGGAGCCCTTCGAGGAAGATCTCGGTCGCCAGCGACGCCATGCCGCCTGCCGACGCTCCGCCGATGTCGGAAACGTGGATCAGCGTCGCGGTGAAGTACTCGACCGCGTCACCGACGAACACGGGACGGAAGATCAGCAGGTCGTTGGTGTGGATGCCGCCCTTGTACGCGTCGTTGGTGACGAACACGTCGCCGGGACGCATGGTCTCAATCGGGATATCGGCCAGCAGATAGGGCACTGCCACCGACAACGCCATGCTGTTCATGAGCGTCGTGGCCATCGAATGAGCGATGAGCCTCCCGCGCTTGTCGAGGATGGCGGCGGAGGCGTCCGAACCTTCGACGATGAAGGTCGAGTAGGCCGATTTCACCACCACTATGCTCGCTTCCTCGGCGGCCACCACCAGCGCGTTGCGCAACACCTCGGCCGTCAGGTCGTCGGACAGCACGCCCGTCATCGGCTCTCCTCCCTGCTCAGCACGACGTTGAAGGACGTGTCGATCTCGGCCGACCAGTTCGGCGCAACGACGATCGTCGACTCGTGGTCGCCGATGATCGCGGGCCCGGCCACGCTGGTGCCGGGAGCGATCGCGTCCCGGTCGAAGATCGGTGTCTCCCGGTAGTCCCCGAACTCGGCGAACCAGACCCGGCGGCTGCTCGCGCTGCCGCCCGTACCCGTTGGTCGTCTGCCGAGCGGTACCTTCGGCACCTTCCTGGTCACGCGAACCCGGAAGCTCACCAGCTCGATAGGACCGCGCATCGCGATCCCGTACGCCAGCCGGTACTGCTCGTAGAACCGCTCTTTCAGCTCGGCGAAAGCCTTACTTTCCAAGAGAATTTCGGGAAGCTCGATCCCGATCTCGTGCGCCTGTCCGGCGAAACGCACGTCGACAGAACGCCTCACCTCGACGTCCGCGGCGTCGAGCCGGACACCCAGATCCTTCGCGGATTCTTCCGCCAGACCGATGAAAATCCCTTCCAGTTCGGAAAAGTCATCGGCCGGTTCGGGAAGTACGCGTGTCAGCACTCCGTCAGTGCTCAAGTCGGTCGCCAGCAGGCCAACGGCCGAGCCCACGCCGCACGAAGGCGGGACGATCACCGTCGAGATGTCGAAACGCTCGGCCACCCGGGCGGCATGCATCGGTCCGGCGCCGCCCGAGGCGACCACCGCGAAACCACGTGGATCGACCCCACGCTGCACGGTCACCACGTGCACTGCCGAACCCATCGTGGCGTTGGCGATCTCGTGGACCGCGTTGGCCGCTTCGGCAGACGACACGCCGAGTGGCCGCGCCAGCCGGTCCGCCACTGCCTTCTCCGCCAATTCCGGAGCCAAGCGCATCGTGCCGCCGGCGAACGTGGCCGGATCGAGGTAGCCGAGCACCAGGTTCGCATCGGTGACCGTCGGTTCGGAACCACCGAGCCCGTAGCATGCCGGCCCCGGAGAGGAGCCTGCCGACCTCGGCCCGACACGCAACGCGCCGCCCTCATCGACCCAGGCGATGCTTCCGCCCCCCGCACCCACTTCGGCCAGGTCGATGGCCGGCACTTTGATCGGCACGCCCGTGCCGGCGCGTCGGCCGCCGAAGCTTCCCTTGCCACCCACATAGAACTCGTGTGTGATATCCGGTCTTCCATCGCGGACAACGCATGCTTTCGCAGTGGTTCCCCCCATGTCGAAAGAGATCACGTCGGAATGCCCGGCCCCGAGCCCGGTGAACCGAGCCGCGACCACACCGGCCGCTGGGCCGGACTCGATCGTGGCGACCGCGCGTCGCCCGGCGAGTTCGGCCGACATCACGCCACCGCCGGACTCCATGACCTGCACCCGGCATCGCACGCCCAGTTCGGCCAGGCGTGACTCAAGCACTGCCAGGTATCGGACCATCAACGGCCCGATGTAGGCGGACATCAGCGTGGTCGTCGAACGCTCGTACTCGCGCATCTCGGGCCACACGTCCGCCGAGGCGACAACCGTCGCCCCCGCGGGCAGCTCCGCCCGGAGAATCTCGGCGACCCTGCGTTCATGCGCGGGATTGGCGTAGGCGTGCAGCAACGCCACCGACACCGAGCCGATGCCACGATCGGCAATTCGACGGGCGACGGCACGCACCGCATCCTCGTCGAGTTCACGCAGCACTTGCCCGTTCGGCCCTATTCGCTCGGGCACCTCGAAGCAGTCCTCGGCCGGGACCGGGGAGGCAGGCGGATCGAACCCGAGGTCGAACCGATCCTCTTCCACCCTCGCGTAGCGGCCGAGCGGCAGCAGGCCGCGGAACCCGAGCGTTGTCACATGAGCTACCCGAACCCCGTTGCCTTCAAGGATCGCGTTGGTCGCCAACGTCGTCGCGTGCACAACGCGAACCACCTGATCGGGTCGCACGTCAGCGGTAGCGAGGGCCGTCCGGACGCCGGTCAGGATGCCCTCGGTGGGATCGTCGTGCGTACTCAGGGTCTTGGCCACCGAGGCCTGGCCAAGTGGCCCGGCGAGAACAACGTCGGTGAACGTGCCACCGACGTCAACGCCTAGCGCATAGCCATCTTCCTGACGAACAGCGTTGGCGGTCATGCTGCCCAAACTAGGACTTGAGCAAGCGCTTGTCTAGGTTTCACTTTTCGGCCGCAGGCCGGTGATCCACTCGACAGCGCGCCTACGAGCGCCGTACGGAGCGATCCGAGCCAGCCAGCCGGCCACGACGTCACCGGCACCCAGCCGCGTCCGCAACGGCGGTCGCGCACGATCGAGCACCTGGCACATCCGCAGCGATGCCTTGTAACTGGGCCTGCTGCACCGGGCGAGACCGGACAGACGCAGCAGTGCACGCTGGGCAAGTTCGGCATAGGCACTGTCCGGAGGCAGGACGGGCAGCGCGTGCGCACCGAAGCCGGTGTCATGATTGCCAGGCTGGAAGATGACAACGTCCACCCCGACCGGTCGCAGCTCGACGGCCAGCGCC
This sequence comes from Saccharopolyspora sp. NPDC000995, assembly GCF_053599315.1. NCBI lineage: Bacteria > Bacillati > Actinomycetota > Actinomycetes > Pseudonocardiales > Pseudonocardiaceae > Saccharopolyspora > Saccharopolyspora sp. NPDC000995. Next base: position 294 of record NZ_JBSFLZ010000015.1, on the reverse strand, counting down.
TCGCACCAGCCCTCAAGCGCCCATTTGGCGGCGGCGTAGACGGAGAACATCGGGTGCGCAACGTTAACGGCATTGCTCGATATCACCGCCACTTTTCGGCTCGTCTGCTGCTTCCGCGGGTGTCAGGATCGTCCGGGGTGGGTGGGTGAGTGGGCGGCTGTCGAGGCGGCGAAGCCTCGTGGACGGCGCAATTTCGCGCTGGGGGGTCGTGAGTGTGAAACCGGGCTCCATGGGAAGGCGGTGGGGCACCGTGCCGTACCTGTATATGACAGCGACGACGAGCTCGCGTGCCTC